>JAYVVO010000452.1:0-9446 GCA_043786955.1 Saprospiraceae bacterium | reverse complement strand
GGTTATATCATCGGTTATTTTAAAAATGCGTTTGGCTGTCAACAAACGGATACGGTGCAAATTGTACCGCACGTTGTTAAAGTCGCGGTGTTAGCATCAGCAAGTGTAATTTATACGGATGAAAAAGTACAACTCAATGCCACGCCAACAGGTGCAGGTTATATCTATCAATGGACACCCGCCGACGGATTAAGTTCTGCGACAATTGCCGCACCGATTGCAACACCAAAAGCTGATACTAGATACCAAGTTTTAGTAACTGATAATTTTGGTTGTAGCGACACCGCTTCCGTTGGTGTAAAAGTGCTTACACCACAATGTAGCGATCCATATATTTTTGTTCCGCGCGCATTTTCACCGAATGGCGACGGCACAAACGATAAAGCGTTTGTTCGTGGCGATTACCTTACTTCGGTAGAGTTTTCAATTTATAATCGTTGGGGAGAATTGGTTTTCAAAACAACCGATAAAACAATCGGTTGGGATGGCACGTTCAAAGGTCAAATGGTTTGCCCCGATGTTTATGGTTATTACGTTACGGGTGTTTGCCAAAAAGGAGAACCTTTTTTCTTGAAGGGAAATATTACAGTGATGAAGTAGTTTGTAAAAGGCAAATTGTAAAAGGCAAATTGCAAAGAGCAAAATGCCTTAGGCATGACCAATTTATAGCGCAGGACTGAAGTCCTGCGGATGAAAAAAGTAAAACAATAATTTAATGCAAAAATCAAAAAGTAAAATTCAAAGTAACTTTAATCAGCAAAATTTTAACTTTGCTATTCGATTTTTGCCCTTTGCCTTTTGCTTTTTGCCTTCTGAGTTAAACGCACAGAAAATTTCACCACAAGACTGCAATTACACCAAGTTATATTACGAAGGTGAATCTGCGGTGAAAAAAAATTTGTTCGATAAAGCTCTCCTTTGTTTTAATTCGGCGCGTCGCTGCGATCCGACGAAAGATAAAGAAGTGGACGATGCGATTGAAAAAGTTTTTCAAGGCATTCAGAAACAAAAGCGCACCGCCGAAGAAGATAGAAATCGCGCACAAGCACAAACCCGGATTGCTATTGCAGAACGCAATAAAGCGATTGCACGCGGATTAACACTTTCTGCAAGTGCTGTTGCAAAAACTGATATGCGCCTTGCGCTCCGATTAGCAGAATATACTTATAATAAATTACCTACACCTGAAGCGCTGCAAGTTGTTTCTGCGGCAGTGTATAATCAATTCGATACCAAAAATGCATACTTCATCAATTTTACGCAACACAGCGATGCTGTGAATGATGCTGTTTTTTCGCCCGATGGAAAATTAATTTTAACTTGCTCAAACGATAGTACGGCTAAATTATGGACCACAAAAGGTGAATTGCTCGCCGATTTGAACAAACATAAAGGCGCTGTAACGTCTGCTATATTTTCAAATGAGGGCAAACAAATTTTAACGTGTTCAAAAGATAGTACCGCTAAACTATGGAATGCAAAAGGGGAATTACTCGTCGAGTTTAGACACAAAGCAGTAGTTAACGCGGCTATTTTTTCAACTGACGGACTTCAAGTTTTAACAAGTTCAAACGATGGAATAACTAAATTATGGAGTTATGAGTTTTCAGATTTGAACATTCAGCCCTACTCTAAGATGGAGGCTGATAGCTCAAAGTTGAAAGCTATAAGCTTTAACTGTAATTCTGCCGTTTTAAAAAGCATTTTTTCACTGGATGGCACACAAATTCTGACGCTTTCAAAAGATTATTCAGCGCGACTTTTTGATGTAAACGGTACACTTTGCGCAACTATTCGGCACGATGATGTCATCAATACAATTAGTTTTTCGCCCGATGGGAATTATATTTTAACTGCCTCTGACGATAAATCATCGAAAGTGTGGAATTTAAACGGAACGAAAATAACGAAAATAATACACGATTCTAAAATAAACAAAGCGTATTTTTCGCCCGATGGAACGCATATTGTAACTGCTTCAAAGGATAGAACTGCTAAGGTTTGGGATATAAAGGGCAATTTGTGTGACAGTGTAAAACACAACGGAACAGTTTATTCTGCAGTCTTTTCGCCGGAGGGAAAAAAAATTTTAACTTGCTCTAACGATAGCACTTCATTATTTGTTGGTTGTAAGTTGACAGTTGATAGTTTACGAGTTTCACAAAACGAACAGCGAACAACTACTTTCAGGCATTCAAATCGTGTAACATCGTCTATTTTTTCGCCAGATGGAGAACAAGTTTTAACAACATCACTCGACAATACGGCTAAATTATGGAACACGAACGGGAATTTAATCGCCGATTTTAATAAACACACCGATAAAATAAATTCTGCAATTTTTTCGCCAGATGGTACGAAAGTTTTAACAGCTTCTAATGATAAAACGGCTAAACTATATTTCTTAAAAAATGAATTAATCACAGAATTAAATAAACATAAAGGCGGTGTTTATGCAGCCGTTTTCTCGCCTGATTCGACAAAAATATTAACTTTTTCGGCAGATGGTACAGCTAAACTCTGGAGCTATGAGCATATAAACGAGAGCGGGGCTCAAAGCTCAAAGCTCAAAGTTCATAGCTATGAGAAACTCATAACTGATTTAAAAGGACACCGCGGGGAAATAAATTCAGCTGAATTTTCGCCAGATGGAAAAATAATCGTTACATCTTCCGACGATTACACGGTTAAATTATGGGATTTGACTGGAAAAAATATCGCCACAATGAATCACAAAAAGGAGGTTCAGTCTGCCATTTTTTCACCTGACGGCACTAAAATTTTATCGCGTTCGCGCGATAAAACCGCAAAAATCTGGAATCTGGACGGTACACTCTATGCCAATTTAAAAGAACACACACAACTTATAACTGCTGCCATTTTTTCGCCCGATGGAAAAATAATTTTAACAACTTCGCGCGATAGCACCGCTAAATTATGGAACTGCAATCAAAAGGCGAAAGGCAAAGAGCAAAACACAAAATGCGAATCATGCCTTTTGCCTTTTGCGATTTGTCCATTGATACAAACTACCATAAACCACAGCGACATCGTAAGTGGTGCTGTCTTTTCACCTGACGGAACAAAATTTCTAACACGTTCCGATGATGACACCGCACGTCTTTGCGATTTGAACGGAAAGGTTTTAGCTTATTTACCTCACGCTGCTACCGTAACTTCAGTTATTTTTTCTAAAGATGGTAACCTTATTTTAACAGCTTCTGAAGACAACACGGCAAAACTTTGGAATCTAAATGGTTCGCTCATTGCCGATTTAAATAAACATACCGACATTGTAAACACCGCTATTTTTTCACCAGACGGAACAAAAATTCTGACGAGTTCAAATGATAGAACAGCGAAACTTTTTAGCTTCGAGTCATTAACTATGAGCAATGAGCTTCCAAATAGGAGTCGCTCAAAACTAATTGCGACTTTTAAGCATTCAGCAGAAGTTATTTCTGCCATATTTTCACCAGATGGAAAATATGTTTTAACTTTTTCGAACGATAAAACTGCTAAACTTTGGAATTTAAAAGGCGAATTAATCGCTGACGTAAACAAGCACACACAAAAAATTTACGCTGCAATTTTTTCACCTGATGGAAAAAATATTGTGACAAGTTCTTTGGATAATACGGTTAAAATTTCGCCCATTCCTACAACTATTTTAGAGTGGCTGACAACAAACCCGTTTTTGCAGTTATCAGAAGATGAGAAAGAACAATTCTCAATTAAGAATTGATGTAACTCAAAATATCGTCGAAATTAACGGTGCCTACAATTTGGTTTTGGTCTTTAACGATACCAAATTTTGTTTGAGCGATATTCATTTTTTCCGAAACGGATTTCAATGTTTCATTCGCATCAGTTTCTATAAAATAATCGTTGGGTAGCGGCTCAAAATTTTGCATCGTGACCATTACTACGTTTACTTTTGTGTTTTCAAATCTATCTTCGCTGCGTACTTGTTTATATTCGTTGCGCGCCGAAATAAAAACAGCAACAGCGAGCAATGCCAACATTGGTTTGGGTTCATCATCGGGATTAAACGGATTGTACAATGCAAAACCAAAAATGGCAATTGCAAATGCTCTGCCTACTAAAGATGCGATGAACGTTGCTCGCGGACGCGGCATAGCAAAACACATCAATGCGCGAAAAATTCTACCGCCATCCATCGGAAACGCTGGAACGAGATTAAACAACATCAAGAAAAAGTTTGCATTTGCGACGCTAACCACCAAAGCACCCCAACGCGTCAGTTCTAAATCTTCATCATCAACAAAAAAACTTTCCAATGTAGGATGATAATGAAAAACCACTATTGCGAAGAGCGATAATAATAAAAAAATTGCCAAATTAACCGCTGGTCCTGCGATTACGACAACGAGTTCTTGAGAAGGATTTTTAGGAATGTGCGTCAATCGCGCTACACCCCCTATAGGTAAAATCGTGATATCGTGCGTTGAAATGCCATATCGGCGCGCGGCAAGTGCATGACCGTATTCATGCATAATGACGCAAGCAAAAATTATAATTACCAACGCCAAAAGTGTAAAAAAACTTTTAACATCTGCATGACGACTGTATGTCACGTACATCAAGTACACAATTAAAAAAACAAAAGACCAATGCAGGTACACATTAATACCAAACAATTTAAAAAGTCGAATTGTACCACGCATAAATTAATAGGGGATAGATTTTAAGGAATAGAGAATAAGGAACAGGGAATAAGAAAAAAAAATAAGGAATTGGTTTTAAGGAATATGAAAAGCGAATGAGGTGATCGTTCATTATTTCTTTTCCCTATTGCTTATTCTTTAAAATTTTTTCCTTAATATTTAACTTGCGCCTTTTTTTCATATCGTCGAGCGATTTATTTTTGTGTAAAGGAATTTTTTCACCCATAATATCTCGAATGACAACCGACGCGCAAACACCACCAAACGCAGCAGGTAAATAAGAAATTGTACCATACGCTGATTTTTTAAAGTTTGAGCCATCCGTCATCATCAGGGCTGATTTAGGCGCGGGTTCGTCGCTAAAAATGCAAATGAGTTTGTCACGAATACCTTTGCTTTTTAAGCGTTTCCGAATTTGTAAAGCGAAATGATCATTATAAGTATCGCATAAATCGGCAATTTTGATGCGCGTAGGATCTATTTTTCCACCTGCCCCCATCGAAGAAACTATTTTTAACCCTAATTTTTTTGCCGCAGCAATCAAAAAAAGTTTCGGACTTACACTATCAATGCAATCTACAACGTAATTATAATTTGCTGCTGAACAAATGGCATCTGTTTTATCGGGTGTTAAAAAATCTTTTATCACTGTCAAATGTATCTCAGGATTGATGTCGCGCAAACGTACCGCCATCCAATCGGCTTTTGAAATACCATTTGAACTCACGAGCGCAGGCAATTGCCGATTTCTATTTGTCGGGTCAACCACGTCGCCATCAACAATTGTCATTGTCCCTACACCAGCGCGCGCAATAAATTCAGCAGCGAAACTACCAACACCGCCCAAACCAACTACTAAAACGTGTGCAGCATTTAATGTTTGAACTTTTTGTTCACCAATAAGCAACGTTGTGCGCGAAAGCCAAGCTAAATTCTGATTCATTAATGCAAAAATAATACATCCAGCAATCCAAAAACTATAAATTCTGCAATTTTAAAAAGTTAATCGCCGTTCATACTTCAAAAAATTAAAACTATACGCGTGTTTGTCATCTTTAGAATGAAAAAAAGTATCTTTTAGTTCAAATAAATCTGTATCAATGTTTGGAAAAAAAGCGTCGCCTGCGAATGTGCCGTTTACTAAAGTCAAATAAATAGTATCGGCTTTATGTATGATTTGCTCAAAAATTTTTGCACCACCGAGTACAATAATTTCAGTTTCAGTTTTTAATTTTTCGAGCCCAGCTTCAACACTATCCGCGTATTCAAAATTTGGTTCTAAAACAATATTTTGTAATCTCGAAACAACTACATTACCCTCCGAAGAAGCAATTCTATCTGGCGTGTCGTAGCTTTTTTTACCCATAACAGTTTTTTTATTCTTTAAGATACTGTAAACGTGCACTAAGTCGTCGGGCAAATGTCCCCACGGTAATCTACCATTTAAACCTATCGCGCGATTTTCGCTCATAGCAGCGATTAAAGTAATTTTCATAATTATCAGAACGGTGATAGGCGCAATAAATCGCCTAAAGTGAGGATTTTATTTTTTTTGAGTTTCGCCACCAATTTCAAAAACAAAAATGACGTTAGAAGTGCATCACCGGCGGCAGTGTGTCGGTCGTGCATATCAATATGGTTAAGTTTACACAATTCGTCGAGCGATTTATCGAGCGCTCCCAGATAATATGCACCATCCAAAACTTCCATCCGATGCGCTAAATGTGCGGTATCAATTGTTTTATTGAGCAAACTTTTACCAATCATTTTTTTTAAAACTTGATTAACAACAGCTACGTCGAACGCAACATGATGTCCGACCAAAACAGCATCGCCGATAAAATCTAAAAAATGAATTACACCCGCTTCCACCGATGTATCGCCATTATTATTGAGCAAACCATGTATAGCGCGCGCCGATTCGGAAGATTTTTTTGTAGCATCGTTGAAATGAAACTCAAAAGTGTTTTGCGTTTCTATTCTGCCTTTTAAAACGCGAACCGCACCAAGTGAGAGCAGTGAATCAGTTAAGGGATTTAATCCAGTGGTTTCTGTATCAAAAACTACGAAGTTGATGCTGTCTATCGGTATTTTTTTATCGCACTTAAAAATTTTTTGGACATAGTTTTGCCACCAATCAGGTAAAGATTGTTTTTTATAATTGAACAACTCTAATAGTCGGCGTAATACTGCGTTCATCGTTTAAAAAAATTTAATTCTGAATTTAAATACTGAACACCAAAACCTCCTAACTTTGCATATAAATACAACTCAGTTATGACCATCGGCTTAATAAAAGAAGGCAAGACACCGAGTGATAGCCGCGTGGCACTCACACCTGCGCAGTGTAAAATTATTCAAAATACCTTTGGTTTCAAAATTTTGGTCGAACCTTCCACTATTCGGGCTTTTGCCGATGAAGAATATACCGCACAAGGCATTGAACTAAGCCATGATTTAGAAAATTGCGATGTACTTCTTGGCATTAAAGAAGTACCGATTGCGATGTTGAAAGCGGGTAAAACTTACTTTTTTTTCTCCCACACTATTAAAGAGCAAGCTAAAAATTGCAATTTATTGCGCGCCATAATTGAAAAAAAAATTACGCTGATTGACTACGAAGTTTTAAAAGATGCGCGTGGTGCGCGATTGATAGCATTTGGTAAATTTGCTGGCATGGTGGGTGCGCACAACGGTTTGTCAGCGTATGGTTTAAAGACGAAAACTTTTAATCTGCCACGTTTAAAAGATTTGCAGCATTATGTTGACGTTTTACCGCACTACGAAAAAACTAATTTTGGTGCGTTGCGCATTGTCTTAACAGGTCATGGCAGAGTTGCGAATGGCGTTATCCAAGTTTTGATGGATGCAGGATTTACACAAGTCAATCCGTATGATTATTTAAACCGTCATTTCGATTCTCCCGTTTTTACACAATTAAAACCTGTAGATTATGCCACGCGCTTCGATCGCGTTAAGTTTGATAAAGCAGATTTTTACACACACCCTGAAAAATATATTTCTATTTTTGCGCCTTACACGCGCTATTCAGATGTTTTTATAAATTGTATTTTCTTTGAAAATAATGCGCCACCATTTTTTACTGCGGAAGAAATGCGCGCAGTAGATTTTTCAATCAAAGTCATCGCCGATATTTCTTGCGATATTGCGCCAGAAGGTTCTGTTCCTTCAACGCTTTTCGCAACAACTATTGAAAATCCTTTTTACGATTATGATCCGACGACTGAGAAAGCAGTACCGCAATTTTCAGAAAAAACCATAACTGTCATGTCAATAGATAATTTACCGAATGAATTACCGCGCGACGCGTCGCTTTTTTTTGGTGAGCAATTTATAGAACACATCGTTCAGCATTTAAAAAATCCAGAAAATTCACCTGTTTTACAAGGCGGTACCATTGCTAAAAATGGCGCGTTGACAGATTCATTCAAATATTTAAGTCATTATGTTGGTGCAGTTCTTGAGAAATATTAGTTTAGCGTTTCAAATAAATGTAAAAATCAAGATCGAAGCATGAAATCGCTGCCAGAATTTCAAACACTGTACGAAACTTTCCAAAATAAGAAACTCAAATTCGATAAGCCTAAAAATTTATACGAACCTGTTGAGCATATTATGCACATTGCAGGCAAACGTATGCGACCTGTATTGGTGTTAATGGGTTGCGCTATTTTTGATGGCAATATAAAAACTGCTCTTCCAATTGCTTTAGCCGTTGAAGTTTTTCACAATTTTACTTTAGTACACGACGATATTATGGATTGCGCTCCGTTGCGTCGTGGCATAACAACTGTGCATACAAAATTCGGCATCAATGCAGGAATTCTTTCGGGCGATGTGATGCTGATTTACGCTTATAAATATATTTCAGACCTGAAAATTTCGCCAACCACGATTACTTTTTTGTTAAAAGCATTTAACGATGCGGCTGTAAAAGTATGCGAAGGGCAACAATGGGATATGGATTTTGAAACGCGAAAAAATGTAAGCGAGAAGGAATACATAAAAATGATTGGCTACAAAACGGCGGCACTTGTAGGTGTGGCTTTACAAATGGGTGCTTTAGCAAGCCATACTAAACCCGATGCAGCACAAATTTTATACAATTTTGGATATAATGTGGGTGTGGCGTTTCAAATTCACGATGATATTCTCGATTCGTTCGGCGATCCCACAACTTTTGGTAAAAAAGTGGGTGGCGACATTGCGCAAAATAAAAAAACGCTTCTCGTAATCGAGACTTTAGCTTTAGGCACAACAGAACAAAAAAAAGAATTACAAAAATTAATGTCAGTAAAAAATACAATTCTTGAAGCAGAAAAAATTGAACGCGTTAAAGCGCTTTTCATTGAATCGGGTGCATTGGAAGCCGTAACAAAAAAGCGCGAAACGTATATCGCGTTGGCTTTCGAGAATCTTCAAAAATTAAACATTAGTTCGGATAAAAAAGAATACTTGAAATCGTGGGCAAATGATTTGATGCAACGCGTGAAATGATAGGAGCTCTAAGAAATTTTGGTGGAGTTTGGAAAAAATATTCATTGTCGCTATATTTAGCCAACTTTTCCACTTAGTATGTTACAAATTATTTTTGTCTTTAAAAACAAAATTAACGAATGTTGGCGAATTTTTTTTTTTGTAATGTCCTAAGACACAATTTATAAGCTCAAACAGAACTGCCCGATATGAATTTTAGAATGGCTATTGTTGCTATGGCAACTTTTTTTACATTAAGTG
>JAYVVO010000451.1:0-9511 GCA_043786955.1 Saprospiraceae bacterium | reverse complement strand
CAAACACACTTACTTAGGTTTGAGCTACGAATTTGATTACGCCGCAAACACAGAATATACTGCCGAAGATTCGATCAATATTCCATTAACGCCCCAACTCCTAAATAATAATTCGCGTCGTTCAGGTATTGGTTTGGTTTTTACGCGCGACACGCGCGATAATGCCGACAATCCCACACACGGTTCTGTTATTCAAGTCAACATTGCTACGTATAGAAAATTTTTTGGCGGCACCGTTAACTACGATATTATCACTTTAGAAATGGATAAATACGTAGCCTTTAAAAACCGACAAGTATTAGCATTTCGTATGGTAAATGAATTTAGAAATCCAGAAGCAGGCTACGAGATTCCGTTTCGTGGACTTTCATATAACGGCGGCATTACGAGTTTGCGCGGTTATTTTGCTGGTACGTTCAGGGCAAATAATTTATTGGCTTTTGAAACAGAATATCGTTTGCCTTTTTTTAATTATGTGGATGGCAATGAAAGTCTGCTTAAATTTTGGAAACGGATGGGTGTTGTAACTTTTTTAAGCGGTGTTAAAACATCAGATACATTAGGATCGCTTTACAATAGCGATACAAAATGGTTTTTTGCAGGTGGTGCAGGTGTGCGTTATATGCTTGACACCAAGCAACGCGTGAATATTTGTTTTGATTATGCCGTCGGTTTAACTAAACTTGCTGGAGACGCGGGTAATAATTCTGGGTTTTATATTGGTCTTTCGGAAGCTTTTTAAAATTATTTTAAGAAATTGTAAGCAAAGGAACTTTTTTAGCACGCTTTTGGTTCTTTAATAAAGATAAGTTTTTTCATACATTCTTGTTGTGAGGAGGGATACAAATGTGTTCCTCTTTTTTTGTTTTATTTCCGATCTTCTTAAAAAAAACATTCCCTTGTGATATATCTGTAATAGTTTATTTTTACTTTAGCACTAAATTTAAATTGAAAGAAACATGAAAACTATTGAAAAGAAACACCCATTAGCTATTCGCTGGTTTCATTGGCTCAATTTCCCAATTCTTACACTCATGATTTGGAGTGGATTGATGATTTATTGGGCGAATGATGTGTATCGGTTAGGTTGGGGAAACACGACAATCATTAAATTTTTTCCTGAATCTTTTTACGAAGCATTCAGCTTGAAAGCACAACTGGCTAACGGCATGGCGATTCATTTCGTGATGATGTGGTTTTTCTTTTTAAATGGATTTCTCTACGTCACATACACAGCGTTCTCTGGCGAATGGCGTTATTTATTACCCAATCGTCATTCATTCAAAGAAGCATGGCAAGTACTTCTACACGATTTATATTTGAGCAAAAAACAACCACCCCCTCGAAAATTTAACGGTGCGCAGCAAATTGCCTACACATCTATCGTCATCATGGGTTTAGGTTCTTTGCTAACAGGTCTTGCTATTTATAAACCTATTCAGTTTTCTGGTTTGGCGTGGTTATTTGGCGGTTACGGTTTTGCGCGCATTATTCATTTTGCGCTCACTGTTGGTTATGTTTTATTTTTTTTCATCCACATTTCTCAAGTCATTCGCGCAGGATGGAATAATTTTCAAGCGATGGTGACAGGTTTTGAAATAAAAAAAGACGCGCCCAAAACAAACTAAGCAAACTCTATTCATCTAATTTTAAAACTTAGGCAATGACTAATCAAGAAAATAATTTAGAAAACTGGACGGAAGCTAAAATCAAACGCCGTACACTCATTTCGTTTGCTATTTTTTCGGCAAGCGCAGCAGCAGGCGTTGGCGCATGGAAATATTTTAGAGCTTTACCCGCAACCAATAACGGACTTTCTACAACAGCGCGCAGCGTATTAAATTTTGATGAAAAAGCGAACAATCTTATTTTTGGTCCGCACAGACTTGCTCCAACATATCCGAAATCAATGGCAGTGAAAGAGCCACGCATGAACGGCAATATAGGCATCGAAGACGATATTGACGAAGCAGCATGGCGACTCGAACTCGTCAATCCAACCACAAATCAAACTTTATCGCTGACGCTCGATGATTTAAAAGACTTACCGAAGCAAGAAATAATATTCGATTTTAAATGTGTTGAAGGTTGGAATGAAATTGTGCATTACGGCGGCGTAAAACTTTCGGATCTGATGCAGAAATATAATTTAGGCATGAAAACTGGCTCAAACGAATGGTATAAATATGTCGGCATGGAAACACCGAATCAAGAATATTATGTTGGTTTAGATATGAAAAGTGCCGTGCATCCGCAAACGCTTTTATGTTTTGAAATGAACGGCGAAAAATTAATGGTCGGTCATGGCGCGCCGCTCAGATTAATTATTCCACTTAAATATGGTGTGAAAAATTTAAAATGTATTGGTAAAATATTTTTTGCAGACGCACCGCCACGCGATTATTGGCACGAACAAGGTTATGTGTATGATGTGGCGTTGTAGTTTTTCAACCATACTCCCATTTCTATTTTGAAAATCGTTTTTGTTTTCTCCCTACGTCTTAAAGATCATTTTCAATACCGTTTTCAAATTTACTTTTGATTTTTTTTATAAAAAACATGAGTCATCCCGAATTTTTCCGTAAGAAGAAAGATTCGAGATGACTCATGTTTTGTCAGTGTTATACACCGAAAGCACAACGGTGTCTTTTTTAACCTGAGCACGCAACGTGCTTAAACTTATTAATAGTACCGCCACGGCGGCAATGTGTTTTGCGTATAGCATGACTTTTAAGTTTGTTGTTTAAAAATTGTAAAACCTAATTCTTGTTTGTACGGGTCAAAGACCTCGCAATGCTGAATTAAGTCAGAGACCTTATCCAGCGTTGCGAGCGTTTTTTTTAGTTATACTTGTTGCGAGCGGGTTTTTGTGTGCGGATTTATTAAAGCATCTCAGTATTGTCAATCGGATGTAAATTTTTAGTGCAAAAAATTATAAAACACAATTTTGAGGTTTTAATTTTAGTTAAAGCATAAACTGTTACAACTTTTTAATTTCGATTTAGCAATTCCAATCTCTTTTATAAACTCTCAAGATTGTAATAAACTTTTACCTCTCGCTTTACAGTATTACTTGTCTCAATACCACGCGTCATTCGAGAACATATCAACCAAGCCTTGCAGTAGTACGCCTTCTGACGTCAGATTAAATTCTGCATCGAAACCAACCAAACCAATTTTTTCTATGCACCAATCACGCAAAGCGCGCGCAATTTCGGGTTCAAAAAAAACTTCTACATTTTGTCCGCGATCTGTTTTTTCGAGTTCGTTGTATAAATCGGGTCTTTCGCGTTTCAATCCGTGATTTAAAAACTCGAATTGTTTTCTATTCAATTTTACTTCTGGCATTCGTTTTAAATTTTTAATAATTTAGGTATGAGACAAAGGAAACGCTGATTTAGCGGAAAGACACAGATTCTCACGGGTTTTTTTAAGTATTTTGCAAAAGCCTGAGATTAACAGTGAAATCAATTATAATTTTAGCTTAGGCTAAATAAGTATGAGTAAATAATTTTACAAGTAATTTTTTACTCAGTTTATTGGAGGGCAGAAAATCTTCTACCCTTACGGCAGCTTTTGCATTTTCGAGAGTCGTATGGGCGAAAGATTTTCTGCCCTCAAGTTGACACTTTCAAAAATGTAATTGCAGTTAATTTATTGCACACACTTAGAAACCAATATCATATCTTTGCAAAAATTATTATCATGTCCACCATAAATGTAGCAACGCCGAGCGGAATAATTTTAAATGCGGCGCAGGAAAAACGTTTAGCGGATTTTCGGAACGCTACTAAAATGAGTTTATGGATGATTAAAGCATTACCCGCAGCGTGGTTTATGGGTGTGCGGATAAAAAACATTTCGCCTGAACGCAGCGAAATAAAATTGCCTTACGGTTGGCGCAGCCAAAATCCATTTCAATCCATTTATTTTGCGGCGCAATGTGCAGCTGGAGAATACGCTACGGGAATGTTGGCAACGTTGGCTTTAGAAGGTCGTGAAAAAGTTTCGATGCTTGTCACGCACGTCGAAGCCGATTTTTTCAAAAAAGCCAATTCAGAAACAATTTTTTCTTGCAATGAAGGTTTAATAGCTTTCCAAACCATTGATCGCGCGATTGAAACCAATCAAGCGCAAATTTTAGTTATGACTTCGCGTGGCGTTCAAAAAAATGGCGAAGTCGTGAGTGAAGTACGCGTAACTTGGTCATTTAAAAAAAAATCTAAATAGTTTTTAGTTGCTCGTTGTTCGTTGCTCGCATAAGAGCACTTGACAACTATCAACCAACAACTATCAACCAATAACTATTATGCTTTCTATTTATAAAAAAGAAGTTAATCAGTTTTTTACATCGCCCACAGGTTACGTTGTTTTAGGCGTTTTTTTTGTAGTCATGAGTTTGATGCTTTGGTTTTTCCCAGATACTAATTTGCTCAATCAAAATTTTGCGTCGTTAGACATTTTCTTTTCCTTAGCACCCATCATTTTTGTTTTTTTGATACCGGCTATAATGATGCGCACATTTTCGGAAGAACTCCAATTAGGCACTATCGAATTTTTATTTACTGCGCCGTTGAAACTTAGAGATATTATTTTGGGTAAATTTTTGGCGGGCATCACACTTTTGCTCATCGCTACCCTACCCTTGTTGATATATTATTTCACGTTGTATAAATTGGGTTCCCCTGTCGGAAACATTGACAGTGGTGGCACGCTCGGTAGTTATATCGGTTTATTATTATTGGGTGCAACTTTTGCAGCTATTAGCTTGTTCACTTCTGCTCTGCAATCAAACCAAATGGTTAGCTTTTTAGTGGGCGTTTTTATTTGTGCCGCTCTACTTTGGGGATTTGATTACACAGCAAAACTTCCTATTTTTTTTGGTAGAATAGATGATTTGGTTCAGCAGTGTGGCATGAGTTATCATTACAATGCGCTTTCGCGCGGACTTTTGACACTAACAGACTTGACTTATTTTGTTTCCCTGATCGTTTTGTTTTTGTTTTTAACTTCTCTTGTTCTTAACAAAAAGAAAAGCTAAATTTTAAACTGCTTCATGATTATTCCAGAAAAAAATAAAAAAATTATCGCTGTTGCTTCAACAGCGGGAATTGTTATTTTGTGTCTCATTTTATTTTTCACAACCAGAAAATCAGCGTATGAAAACGGTTTAAAAGGAAGATGGTATGCGGCTAAATTAACTGAATGTGACAAAGAAATTGCAATTAACAGTGCGGCTATAAACTTAGAATTTAAGAGCAACGGCACTTATATTTTCAACTCCACGCTCAACATACATGAAGAAGGTGTTTTTAAAGTGAAAGGTAAAATTATAACCCTGCAAGATAAAATTAGAACTAAAGCACCATTGCGCAACTTATTGATTACAAGTTTAGAAAAAGATTCGTTACTGCTTGGAATGAATAGCAAAGGGCTTGATCAAACCTTACTTTTGATACGCGATTTCAGAAAACTGAAATCTGAAACTGATAGCGTTTCCGTCTCTGCATTGAATAAATAAAAAAAATTATTCTAATAAATTGCAAAACTGCAATTATTATTTTCTTTAATTTGGCAATATTTTAGTTAAAGTTTTGGATAAGTGTCTTGAACACTTTCAAGGCTATAATTAATTTTCTACCTTAGCCATTAAAGAACATAAAATGCTTTACTTGATATTTCTATCAAGCTTGATTTTATTTTTTCAAACACCAACTATAGCTAAAAATTTAGAAACAAGTTACAGATTTTCGGACACAACAATTATTGAACCACGCACACTGAGTAGAAAAATCAACACAAAAGAAGTGGCGGAAAATGGCAGTCTGAATGCCTCTAATAAAATTAATAAAGGAATAAAAGCAATACTTTCTGGTGATGCGAAAAATGCACTCAAGCAATTGCACAAAGTTTCCAAAAATTGTGATGATTATTGGAA
Organism: Saprospiraceae bacterium; assembly: GCA_043786955.1. Classification (GTDB taxonomy): domain Bacteria; phylum Bacteroidota; class Bacteroidia; order Chitinophagales; family Saprospiraceae; genus JAAFJT01. The sequence continues at coordinate 3,573 of JAYVVO010000451.1, read as the reverse complement.
AGCTTTGAATGCGCGCGGTGTTTTATTAATGGAAAAAAATCAGCCTCTAACCGCACTCAATTTATTCTACGCAGCATTGAAATTAGCGCCGAGCGACAATCATTTGCTTTATAATATCGCCTTAGCCAATTTAGCGCTCGGCAATTATCAGGCGGCTTCCGATACTTTAAAATTAGTGAGTTCCGATAATTCCGTAAACTATCAGCAAGCGCTGGCTCTGACGTATTACAAGAATGATCAGTTCGACAACGCCAAAAAACTTTTAGAAGAAGAATTAGAAAAGCCCAACATTAATGAAGAAAATTATAATAACACACTACTCAACCACGCGCATGTATCGCTCAAACAAGGCGACATACAAGCTGCTTTGACTTCGCTCGATAAAATAAAATCGAAAGACGATCCAATTGTTGCTCTTGCCTACGGTATTTGTTTTGAAAAACGCGGTGAATGGGAAAGCGCACTCGAAAAGTACAGCAAAGCACAAGAAAAAATGCCGCGCAATAAATCGGTGATAATAGGTTTAGCACACGCTCATAAAGGTTTGGGAGATAGTTTAAAAGCAAATCTACAAATTAGAAAACTCAACGCTATTTATCCCGATGCCATCGAATCGCAAATAGAAAGCTTTAATAAAGAAAATTTTTCCGACGGCGATAAACACAAAACGATTTCATTTTATAAACAACTTCTCTCTAAAAATCCTGAGAACTTACAGGCTTTGAATAGTTTAGGAATGCTTTACACCGAGTACGGAAATTATTCGGCTGCAAAGATTCATTTTTCACAAGTTTTAAGTTTTCAACCCGAAAATGTTTTGGCACTCTACGGTCAAGGTATTTGCGAATTTTATTCAGAAGATTTTAACGCCTCGACTGAACATTTGCTATCGGCGTTGCAACACGCGCCAAATTTTGAAAAACATGGTTCAGCCGAATTTGTTTTAGGTTTAGATTACGACGCACTTAAAAAATTTGAGCTTTCTGTCAATTCATTAAAAAAAGCAGGCGTTCAAACCAATTCTGTAAATGAACTCACGCGTTTAATTAAACTCGGTTTATTTTATTTACGCATTAAAAAATTTAAAGAGGCAGTTACCTATTTTCAAAATGCAGCAACGATTGATCCAAAAAATGTTTCTAATTTAGTCAATCGCGGAAGTTGTTATTTTTGGCTCGGCGATTTCAATAATGCTAAAAAAGATTTTGAGCAAGCCGTTAAACTTGACCCAAAATGCCATGAAGCGTGGAGTAATTTGGGTTTATTGAACTGCCAACTCAAAAATAATACTTTAGCCATTGAAGAATTAAAAAAAGCCATAAGCATTGACACAAACAATGTGCTTTACTACAACAGTTTAGCGCGTGCCTACAGCGCACTTTTGAGCGACTACCGCGATGTAAATCCTACAGATTCGTTGTCACATTTTTTTAAATTGGCGCTTAAAACGATTGATAAAGTTTTACAAAAAGATCCATCGAACCCGAATTTCATTAATAATAAGGGCGTAGTTTTCAAGGATAATTTACAGTATGATACTGCCATAGTGTATTATCGCAAATCGGAAACGCAAGCGGGCATAAATAATATTGGCATCATTAAAGCCTTACAATATGATACATTTCAATCAAAAAGTTATTTCGATAGAGCCATTGCTGCCGATGCAAATTTTTCTATTCCAAGACACAACAAGGCGTTGATGAAAGATTTTTTAAACGATGCGATGACTGCGCAAACGGAAAGTGCGAGCGCAGAAAAGTTGAAAACAAAAGAGGCACTCACCAAAAATTTTAGAGAAAATTTTATAACCATCTACTACGTTGAAACGGTTGACAAAAATCAATCGGGCTGTAATTTTGAAGCCGTTATGCCCACCGTCGAACCTGAATCAATGACGAAACCACTCATTGCAAATTACTATGTGCACGGTTCTTACATCGTTTGTGATGAAGTTAAAGATTATAAAACGCCGAAGTGGCACTCAACGAGCAAGCCAAGTCGGCGCACATATTTTCAATTTATGAGCGGTAAGTGTCCAAAATTTTAAATTAAATATTAAACCAATTTCGCTAAAGCACTCGCAATTCGCGCAATCGCTTCGCGAAGTTGAGATTCAGAAGCAGCGTAACTCAGGCGGAAACAATCTGGATCGCCGAATGCGCCACCACTTACTAAACCGACATAAACAGTTTGCATGATATAATCGCATAAATCATCGGCGTTTTTAATAACTGTTTCGCCAAAAGATTTTCCAAAATAATGACTACAATCTGGAAATAAATAAAATGCGCCTTGCGGTTGATTCACGCGCAAACCTGGTATAGCACTCAATAAATCAATCACGATGTCGCGGCGGCGTTTAAATTCATCGCGCATTTTATACGTTTCATCCAACGGTGCGTTTAAAGCAAATGCTGCGCCTTTCTGACTGAATGAATTTGCGCCACTCGTAATTTGACTTTGAATTTTACTACACGCATCTGCAATCCATTTCGGAGCACCCATATAACCTAAACGCCAACCCGTCATTGCATAACCTTTTGCAAAACCGTTTATAGTTATTGTTCTATCTTTAACTTCTTCGAAAGCGCCAATGCTGAAATGTTGACCCGTGAAGTTGATGTACTCATAAATTTCGTCACTACAAATGAAAATATCTGGATACGGCGCTAACACTTCGGCAATTTCGCGCAATTCGCTTTTTGTAAACACCGAACCCGTCGGATTAACAGGCGAACTAAACAAAACCATTTTCGTGCGCTCTGTTATGGCTGCTTTAACTTGCTCGCCAGTGACTTTAAAATCCTGATCAACTCCTGCTTTAACAATCACAGGCGTTGCACCTGTCATGCGCACAATTTCTAAATAACTCACCCAGTATGGCGCAAAAATGATGCACTCGTCGCCTTTTTCCAATAAAGCTAAGGCAACGTTGGCAATACTTTGCTTTGCGCCGTTCGACACCACAATTTGTTGCGGCGTAAAATCGAGGTGATTATCGCGTTTAAACTTTTTACAAATCGCTTCCAACAAATCGGCATTGCCAGGAACCGGTGTGTATTTTGTAAAACCGTCGGCAAGAGCTTTAACAGCTGCCATTTTAATATGATCTGGCGTATCAAAATCAGGCTCACCTAAACTTAAGCTAATCACATCATGACCTTGCGCTTTTAAATTGCGTGCCATTTGCGCCATTTTAATCGTTTCACTTTCTGCCATGTTGCGCACCATGTGCGATAGGCGATGTTTTACTGCTGTTGCCATTATTTTTTATTTTAAGAGACGTAATTGTAGCGTCTCGATATTAATTTTATTTTTGAAACGCAAAGAAAATAAAAAAGCTACAATAAGAACACTATTGACTTTAATTTACTGTTTTTTTTTAAAATTTTTTAGAAGGTTTGCACTAAATCGGTTTTTAAAAAATAAAATTATCTTTTCGGAAACAAATATTTTCAAAAAGAAAAAAAAATATTTTTATTTAAAATCATGAAGTTTTAATTCCAAAATTATTTTAAAAAATTAAACAATACTTTCTTCAACTCATTTTGTAGTGATGATTAAAATTTTTAT
>JAYVVO010000450.1:0-9525 GCA_043786955.1 Saprospiraceae bacterium | reverse complement strand
CACTTTGGCGAAAAATAAAGTACGAATGGTTGAAACCGAAGGATTATTCTAATTGGGAATCGTTAAATAAAGCCTTAGACGATATTTTTCAAAATATTGATGTCAAATTTAAAATCAATTTTAAGAAAAAATTGTCTATTATTTAATCAAGAATACTTAAGTCGGAGGAAAGAGTTACGCAACTTTTAGAAAGACTTTTTAAATACGAAAAAACTTAGAACCGCATTTCACTATTCGATTATTTCATGTAGCGCAACAAAAACGTTTCAATAATTAAAAACGCAATAGCAGCGATTAAAAAATACTGCCAATAGTTGTGTGGTTGCTCTTCGTTTTTTACAAAATTTGCAAGCTGTACTTCATTACTCGCTTCGATGACGCTGACGTTAGGTCGAATAGATTTTTTGAGTTCTTCCGACGTATAAAATTTTAAAGGCGATTCTTGACGATTGTAATTGAAAGCTAAAACGCCGTAAGTGGTATCGTTAGTAGCGTTTTTAAGTACAAACGTTCCAGCTGTTTTAATTTCATTGCCGACATTTAAAACCAAACCGCCGTTTAAAAATTTGAAATCGGGAATAAATTCTTTGTCGCGCTCCGATGAAACGAGTTTAAGTTTTAATTTATCCGCCGATTCGATGTTCAGATTTTCAGTTTTCCAATCAATAATTTTATCAGTTCCAATAGTGAAAGCATTTTTCCTATTCTGACTACCGGATATTGCTGAGCGATTTAGAAGAGGCACAAAAACTTCACCCGTTCTCGTTAGGTTAGAATACTTTGCATTCAGTGGCGCGCTACAAACATAGAGATTTCCGTTTTGAATGCGCGTTTTAGATAAAAAAACCGAGCCATCGCGATAGCTCAAAAGCGCTTCACTATTTTTTGAAACGAATTTAAAATTTCCGTTCGTTGAAGGCAGCGTTAAAGCGGCGTTTAAATTGGTATAAACATCTTTAAAAATAAATTCAGAAGCATTGATAGCACTCACCTGGCGATTTTTTATTTCAAAATTGCTTAGTGTACTTGTGCCAGCGTTGTTCAGAAAAGTATTATAAGAATTTAAATCAGCATTCGCTTCAGGAAAGATAAGAACGTTTCCTCCATTTTTGATGAACGTCAATAACTCTGACGAAAGTCCGGAATTAATGGTATGTACATCTTCAAGAACGATGAGTTTATTTTCGGGAAATTGCGCATAGCGCAAATTATTACTGTTCGCGCTGTTGACGATAAAATTTTTTGAAACTTTTAGAGCCGATTCAATCGAACTCGAAGCACTCGTAACGTCGGTGATATGCAGCACTTTTACATTTGGCTCGGCATAGAAAGAAAAGAAATAATTATCATCGAACTGAATGGGATAATCCGTAATATTTAAGGTAGCGGTATGCCAACCTGCATTGAGTACTGAAATTTTTACCGAATCGCGCACAATGGCATTGGCTGCAAAATTTTTTAATCCTGCTGGTCGCGTTTGTCCATCCAAATTTATAGAAAGTTTTACATCGTTCACGTTAGCATCCGCGTGATTTGTCGCAGTATAAATTAAAGTTGCTGTTTGATTGGGTAAAATAATTGGCGACTCGAACCAAACGGAATCAATTGAGATATTTCTTTGCTCTACCGATTTAAGTGGAATGAGTTTTATTTTAGAAAAAGTATCAACAATGGCATTTACATCAGCAGTCGTTTTTTGAAAATCCGAAATATTATAAAATATTTTTTCATTATTTTTTCCAGAAGAAACAATTTGCTGCTGTTTTCTGACGACTGCACTTATTTTTTGTACCGATGGCGAAATTTTTATTTCATCAATCTGATTTAACACAGCTTCTTTATTATTTAAAAACTGGTGCTTCGCTTCAAAATCGTTCGTGATAATGTTGAACTTATCGTTTATACTGTATGCTTTAATAATATCACGCGCGTTTTGCTTCGCCGTTTCTAATAAATTAGTTTGCTTTTCACCTGCAGCCATGCTGAAAGAATTATCAATGTAAATCGAAACATCAGCATAACCTTTTTTCTTGGCATTAATTTTACTAAAGTAAGGCTGTGCAAACGCTGTAACCAGAGCAGCTAATGCCAACACGCGCGATGCTAAAACTAATAGCTCTCGCAAATTTCTACGTTTTGCCGTTTCGTTTAAAACTTCTTGCAAAAATCGAACGTTCGTAAAATAAATGGTTTTGAAACGCCGAAAATAAAAAAAATGAATAATTACAGGAATTACCAAAACGGTTAGCGCACCAAAAAAAGCGGGGAATAAAAAAGACATATTTGCTAACTGTTTATTTTAAAGATAAATTCAAAACAAAATGGCATTGAATTAGATGACTACAATATATTACGAAATAGAAAAAAAAATGTTGTTGGTATGCCTCTTTTGAAGCGCAAAAAAAATTCGGCACTTTTGTTGCATAGGTAATTGCAACATTAACAAATTATTAGTACAAATAGAAAAACAAAAAACACTATTAAACAAAAAACTGTAATAGATTTGATTTTATTTTTTTTTATTCATACTATAAAACTACTTTTTGGATTCTTTAACTTCACACAATCTTTTACCCATGACCGAAAAAATTGATGCACGCATCTGTAACGTTATCATCGCTGATGACCACCAATTATTTGTTGATAGTTTAAAATTGCTATTACTTTCTTCTGACAGCCGTAAATTTCACGTTCAGTCAGAAGCTTATAATGGCAGCGATTTATTAGAAATTTTGAAAATTCAACGTCCTGATTTACTTCTTTTGGACATTAACTTACCTGTCAAGAATGGTTTGGAAGTTTTACAAGAGGTAAAAAAGAATTTGAAAACGACGCGCATTTTAGTTTTAACGATGTACGACGATCCAAAAATTATCAAATCAGCATTTGATAACAAGGTAGATGGTTACTTATTGAAAAATTGTGGCAAGGAAGAATTGCTCCAAGCTATTGAAACGGTATTAGAAGGTGAAGTTTATATCGGTAAAGGCGTGAGCGTTGCTAATCATCACGCTGAGCCAAATTCTTTTGAAGATATTTTTTCAAAAAAATTCCAACTTACCAAACGCGAGATAGAAGTTTTGCGTCTCATCACGCAAGCTCAAAATAATGGCTCAATTGCCAAAGAGCTTTACATCAGTGAGCAAACTGCTGCAGTGCACAGAAAAAATATTATGCGCAAAATTGGCGTAAATTCTACGGTCGCACTTATCCGCGTTGCTTACGATAACAACCTAATTTAACTTTTGGAGTGTTAATTTTTTATTTTTAATGTCTGAAACGCTTGGTTTTAGTGTAAATACCATTTTTAGCGTATTTACAAATTCTGATGCGACTGTACTTTTGCTAATAATTGCTTTTCAAAGCATCCCATGACATCAATGTAGCTTTAATTTTACCGATTTAATGCTATTCATAAATTTACTTCCTATCAGGAAGTATACTCTGCTGTTGTGGTGATTCTTGTTACACAAGCGATATTAGGTTTGAATAAATAAAATAAAAACCTTTTCCGATGAAGCAGAATTTTACATTTTTAGTTTTTCTTTCATACGTTGTTGTGTCTTCTGCTCAGGTCAAGTTATCTTTGCCTCAGATTTTAGCATATAAAAACGATATCGTGCCTGTGTACGTTAGCATAACCACCAGCGATTCTATCTCAACTTTGCAATTCAGCCTCAACTGGGATGCCAAAGTACTTAGTTTTATTAGCGTAGATAGTCTTATTCTTCCTCTTTCTAATGGCGAAAATTTCGGAACTAATAATGCAAGCAACGGCATTTGTACTTTTTTATGGATTGCGCCTGGCAAAGCCTATATTTTTCCAACAGCTGCAAAGTTATTTAAACTAACTTTTAGAGTCATCGGTGATGGCGGTTCGAACGCATCTATTCAGTTTTCTGATACGCCGACAAAAATTGCTTCCAAAAATGCGCAGAATAGTTCATTAACTATTACAAAAAATGATGGTGTTTCAACCGTAGCGACTCGGGTGGCAACTGCGGAAGCAAACGTTGAAAATAATTTTACCCTTGGTCAGAATTATCCAAATCCAACTAATGGTTATTTGAATATACCCATTGAAGTAAAAAATCCATCTGAATATACACTAACAATTAATAATTTATTAGGCGAAGCGCAAGTTTCAGAAAAAAATAAATTACTCGTGGGCAAAACCACGTGGCGATTACCTTTTGTATCATCGGGTTTATTTGTTTATACTTTGTGTAACGTAGAAGGCGTTTGTGCGTCTAAAAAATTTTTATCAGACTAATAGAGAGCTTTGAGCAAAGAGCTTTGAGCCCTATTCACAAATGGTAGCTCATAGTTAAAAACTCATAGCTAATAATAATCCTTACGAACTTTATTTTTTATTTCCAAATTCCAGTATCCTATGTTTAAACTATTATTACAAAAATTAGGCGAAGGTCTAAAAGCGCAAAATGCAAAATATAAAATGCAAACTTTGCCGTTCGCCCTTTGCATTTTGTTTTTTGCACTTTGCTACACGTCAGCTCAAGCGCAGGTTTCATACGCGCTTTCACCTAACAACATTACACCAAAAGTTGGCGACACAGTCCGGTTGAATGTTGTGGTCAATAATTGGACAAATATTATTTCGTTTCAGTACAGTTTAGATTGGGACGCTACGCTTTTAAAATACGTGAGCCTTTCGAACCGCGTTTTACCAGATTCAAATAATTTGCAAGCCAACGCCTCAACGAACAGTTGTTTAATTGTAGCATATAATTCTACAGGCGGTGCCGTTAGATCTGTACCCAATGGTCAGTCAATTTATACACTGACGTTTGTTGTTTTATCTACTTCAAATAATTATTGGTTGCGCTTTGGTAATACTTGTCAAACAGCAGAAACCGTTGGTTCGGGTGGTGCATCGCTAACGATGACTTTTACAAACTTAGGTAATCCGCCAGGCGTTGCTTCAATACCGTTGACAGTAACAACTATTGGTTCAACGGTTATTTCGGGATCGCCAGTTGTTGTGCCTGTTACGACTGCCAGTTTTTCTAAAATAACGGCTGCCGCTTGGTCAAACACTTGGAATGCAACAGTGTTGCGCCTCGATTCAGTTTCTAAATTCAATGCAACGTTGCCGTTAACAACTGCTAATTTTGATAAAACCCAGACTGCTTCGGGTACATTAGGTTTTAATTGGTCGGCTTCGCCAGCGAATAAAACTTTAGTTGATAACGATACGCTTTATAAATTATATTTTACTGCCATCGGAAGTAACGGTACTTCAACTTTGGTGCAAACTACTGCTACACCTTCCGGCGTAATGCGCTCTTCGGGTGGTGCCAACACCAATATTGCTGTGAATGCACAAAATGGCACAGTTAAAGTGGCATTACCAAGTTCAACAGCACTAACTTTTTTGGCTTCAACTGCGAGCGGGGTTGTTGGCGATCTAGTGTGTGTGAATGTTTACACCAAAAATTTCACAAATATTGTTGGCACACAATGGTCAATGCACTGGGATTCTACGAAAGTAAAACTCATCAGTGCAGCACAAAAAAATATCAATCTCGGTTCAGATTCGTTAGCACCTGGTACATTCGTTAGCCCAGGTAATATTTTTACTACAAAAGCAGCAACAACAGGAACACTCGCTTATTTTTGGCAAGATCCAGGTGCGGTTGCCAGAACATTAACGGGTGATAGTACACTCATTTTCAATGTCTGTTTTCAAATACTAACAGGACCAAATAGTCCTTTCACGTTCAATGCTGTTCCGCTAAAAGTTTTGATATTAACAGGTGATATTCCATCACAAAAACCGATTCCTGTTTTAATCGCTGGTTCGATTATCGTTTCAAACGCTTTGCAACCCATTACGACTGTTAGAACAACGAAAAATATAACTTGTGCTGGTGGAAACGATGGCGCGATTTCGCAAACAGTTTCTGGTGCAACGGGTACTTATACGTACGGTTGGTCGAGTAGCAATACAGGATTTGCAGCAACCACAAAAGATTTAACGAGTATCAAAGCAGGTACATATTATGTAACTATCACGAGTGGTGCTTTAATTAAAAAAGATACTTTTGTTTTAAGTGAGGCGCCGCTTATTGTCATTTCAAATACTGTAGGTGAGGTTAAATGTTTCGGACAGAACATTGGTAATATTAACGCAACTGTTCAGGGTGGCGTAGCACCTTATAAATTTGCTTGGAGTTCGGGCGAAACGACGCAGAACATTGCGAGCAAAGCGGGCGGAAATTATGTTTTAACCGTAACGGATGCGAGCGGTTGTACACAAAATTCAGGGAATATTAATATTCCATCACCTACGGCGGTTTTAAATATCGTAGGTACTGGAACGGTGAGTAATACTTCTTGCAAATCGGGCAGTGATGGAAAAATTGCTATAACGCCGCAAGGTGGAACGCAGGCATATGCTTTCAATTGGTCTGGTCCAAATGGCTATTCCAACACAAGTCAAAACTTATCATCTCTTTTAGCAGGCAATTACACTTTAACAATTACCGATACTAAGGGTTGTACTTTCAACTCAACGTTCACTATCACAGAGCCTGATTCGATAAAAGTGGCTTCAGTCTCAACAACAAATACGAATTGTGGAAATAAATCGGGTAGTGTTACGGTTTTGGGAATTACGGGAGGTACGGGTGCTTATACTTACACTTGGACGGGTGCGAACGGTTTTACTTCCGCTTCGACTAGTTCTGCCAATTTAGCGAATGTAGCAGCAGGTTCATACAGTTTGGTCGTAACTGATTCAAAAAATTGTTCGAGTGCAACCATCACTGCGGTCGTCGGAAATGTTTCTTCTAATTTAAACGCAACAACAACAGTTATAACGCCACTCTGCAATGGTCAGAATACAGGTAGTATAACGTCTACACCCTCGGGTGGCACTGCGCCGTATAAATATTTATGGAGTGGTCCGAATAGTTTTTCGGATAATGTTCAGCAAACTAAAAATTTAAAAGCAGGAACGTATTCGTTACTCGTAACAGATAACATCGGTTGCACTTACAGTGTGAATTCGATTATTGTTTCTCAACCCGACGCGCTTGCCATTACTTCACCAAAAGTGAATGCTATTATTTGCAAAATTGCTAACGCGAAAGGCAGTATTGATTTAACAGGCACAGTAACTGGTGGCACTCCAACGATTAACTATGCTTGGTCGAACGGTGTGAGTACGGCATTGAACGGCAATTTATCGAAAGGCGATTACACTGTAACTGTTTCCGATGCGAACCAATGCACATTGGTTAAAACCTATACGATTACCGAGCCGACAGACTCCTTTAAAATTACCGCAGCTACAGCGACTGATGTTACATGCTACGGTTCTAAAAATGGATCAGTAAGTATCACTTTAATTGGTGGCACTGCACCTCTTTCTTTTTCATGGTCGGGGGCAGCAGGTTTTAACAGCAGCGCGCAAAATTTACCCGCTACTTTAGATGCCGGTACTTATTTCTTAAACATCATTGATGCGAATAACTGTAAAGTAAACGCGTCGTATATCATCAATCAACCGAGCGATATTATTATTAATCCAATTTCTATACAGTCGTCGGTTAATAATTGTGATGGTAAAATTACGCTGTCGCCAACTGGTGGAACGCCAAACTATACCTATAGCTGGTCGGGTGGTGGTGTTGCAGCAACGTCTCAAAATCAAAATGCGTTGTGCCGCGGCACCTATAATGTAACAGTTACGGATTCACGAAACTGTTCAAAATCAACTTCTATTTTTGTCGAAGGTAGTAGCACAGGTATAACGGTTTCGGATGTAGCGATTGTTCCGTCGGGTTGTCCGGGTCAGAACAAAGGCATTATTAATATAAAAGTGTCTGGTGGAACGCCAAGTTACTCGTTTGAATGGTACAATCGCGCTTCTCCCACAAGTATTATTGATAGAAGTCAGAATATTAGTTCAAAATCAACAGGCGTTTATTTCGTTCGCATCATTGATAATATTGGTCAAGCATTTACGTCGCCCGATTATACAATTCAAGGTTCTGCGACCAATATCGCCATCGCTTTAAAAAACAAAATGAATGAAACATGTGCAGGAAACGACGGTTCAATTCAATTGGATGTGAGTGGCGGAACTGCGCCTTATACCTATTCTTGGAATACCGGTGAAACTTCACGCGATAGAACTTCGCTCAAAGCAAACACTTATAGTGTCATTGTCAAAGACAATAATCTCTGTTTCCAATCTTCTGATAATTACATTATTCCGAAAGATCCGTGTCCACTCTCTGTTTTACAAAGTAGTAACGCGCCCACGTGTTCCGATTCTAAGAATGGTTCCATCACAATTAATATTACGAATGGTGAGCCAGGTTATAGTATTCGTTACACTAATTCGAGCACTTTGGATTCGACTATAAAAGTAGATAACACGCCCTCTCACTCAGCGAATGTTAACATCGCGGGTTTGGTTGCTGATACTTATAATTTTACAATTACAGATGTCAAAGGTCAAGTTTCAAGTTTCAAAGTTGTTTTAGCACCGCAAAGTCCGATTGTAATTACGCGGGTCATCACGGATGATAATGGTAATGGTAGCGGTTCAATTGTTCTAAATGTTAGTGGTGGAACACAACCGTACACGTATAAATGGAATACGGGCGAAACGCAGCGCGATTTGTTTAATCTTTTAGCCGGAAAAATTGAAAGCGTGAATGTACTTGATGCTAAAGGTTGTTCTATTCAAGGTCCGCTCGATACTATTCAATTGCGCTACACGACAATGACAATCAATGCCAACATCACAGCAGGTATTTGCCCAAGTGATAGTGCAACAAATGTAATTGCTATTACCGTTGTTGGTGGTGCTGCACCGTATAGTTATGTTTGGAAAAATGCGGCGGGTGTAATTATTTCGACAAGCCAAAATTTGACAAATATTGTAGCTGGTACGTACACCGTTTTTGTGACGGATAATGCAAAACCTACTCCACAAACAGTTTCTAAGAGTTATACTTTCACAGCGCAATCAGATTTAAAAATTGCAACCGTCACACCTGTTGACGCGACAACAAGTACACAAGGTTCAATAACAGTTGTAGCAGCAGGAGGTAAACCGGCGTATCAATACAAATTAAGCAATGGTGTTACAAGTGCTTCAGGCGTTTTTGGTGGATTAGCCGCAGGAACATATTCTGTTACAGTCACCGATTTACAAGGTTGTAGCGTATCGCAAGGCGGAATTATTATTAAATTGAGTACTTGTGCTACTGTCACTAAAAATACAAATCCAGCATATAATGGTTATGATATTAACTGTAACAGCTTTACAAACGGTAGCGCCACTATAACAAATATTAGTTCCGATTATGCAGAACCCATCACTTATACTTGGAGTAATACTACCAATCCCAATGAGATTGGTAAAACCGCTTTCAGTTTGAGTGCAGGTAAGCAAACGGTGATACTAAAAGATAAAGCAGGTAAAACGTGTGCGCTTAATTTTGAAATCACTGCGCCTGATCCATTGGTTATAAAAGTTATTACGAC
>JAYVVO010000449.1:0-9527 GCA_043786955.1 Saprospiraceae bacterium | reverse complement strand
GTATGTTACTGTTCATTAAAGTTTGTGCATCCATTTTAATTTCCGTATCATCCGAATTTATCATAATTGGAACAATCGGTGGAACAATATTGGGAAATTTTTCAAACAAATGTTTTGTATCACTTGGAGTTAAACTTTTTCGTGTAATTAAACTAATTTGAACTAAAGTATCTGAATTATCTCTACACCATTGTTCAATCGCTTCTAAAGTATCAAATGTTAATTTCGTAATTTTTTTGGCTGATTGTAATACGCGGTGTTCGGTTTTTACTTTTCCGTTTTTAAATTCAATGACCTCAACATATTTTTCTTGATTCGTTTCCGAAAAACTTAAAGCTATTGGGCTACCGCAATAAATAATTGGATATGGTTTTTTCTGAATCGTCATGCGCTTATGAATATGTCCGAGTGCTAAATAATCCCAATTTTCAGGAAAATCGCTCGCGATAAAAGCATCTGCACCGCCAATGCGAATGGGTTTTTCGTCATCCGATTCGATAGGTATTTCACCTTCCTTACTTTTAACCAACAAGTGCGCGACACCTATTGTGTAAGCATCTTTTTGATTGCGCACCGAAATTTCAGTAAGTCTTTCTGTAAGTAATGATCGAATATTTTTTTCTGTTTCGTTTTCGCCCAAAAAAGTTAAAAGACGCTGTTCGTTTAAATAAGGCAGTAGAAATAATTGAAGCGGTTTTTCAAAATAAGGGGCGTTAATTTCAATAAAAAGTGGTTCCGAATTTTTTATTTCAAATCCTGACTCTGTTGTAAAATTTGGAATGGTTGTATTGGGTGAACCATAAAAAATTATACCACGAGAGCGCGAAAAAATATCTGGTAGTTCTACGCGTTCGGGCGAATCGTGATTGCCAGCAATTGCAATTACGAGACGTTGTGCATTGTGCGTTAAGCGCATGCAAAAACCGTAAAGCATTTCCATGCTTTCGTTCGATGGATTAAAATTATCGAACAAATCGCCTGCAATGAGAACAATGTCAATTTTTTCAGAATCTACAATGGAATAAATTTCATCGAAAACTTCTTTAATTTCGGCTGTTCTATCAAATCCATCGAGTTTTTTACCCAAATGCCAATCGGAGGTATGCAGAATTTTCATGAATTTTATTTTTTGTTAACCTCGCAGGTTTTAAAAAAAACTGCGAGGTTTAGGCAAATATTTATTGCAAATTTATACTCGTTGCGCCAGTTATTTTACCCAAACCACTCTCTTGTGTGAAAGCAATGAGTTTTAAATTTGGAACGTTCCAACCTTTCTGAATCGTCAACTTAGTTTGACCGCTTAAATTTGTCCCAATATTTTGTGTGACAATATCGCGCACAATATTAATGTGCCTAAGTGTACGCCCACTATTTTCACCGCGTTTTACTTTTGTTGCAATATTAGATTCAACAACCGCAACATTAATGACGTTGTTTTTTGTTTTACCAGCTACTGACCAATCAACTGTTAAATCTGTTTCGTTTTGCAAATTTTTATTTAAAGTTATAGTGGCATCCGCTAATTTATTTTGCTCAATGTTTATTTTTTCTTGAATGTACGCTTTTCGAGAACCGACCGTCGCGTCGCTACCATTAATGATAACTTCAGGCGTATAAACACCTTCGCTTTTAAATCTATCTCCGTATTGATATTGACGTTCATCGAAACTTTTTTTACTGTACGCGTCCGTCCAACCCAAACGATTCCAATACGACACGTGATAACCTAAAGCATACACATTAGGTTGTTTGGCTAAATCGAGTAACGCTTCATCGGCAGCAGGACAACTCGAGCAGCCTTCGGAGGTGAAAAGTTCGAGCAGTACGAAGTTTTTATCGTTTCCAATCACTTGATTTTGCTGTGAAGTTTTAGCGGATGTATTAATTGTGGGGATCGTGGGGATTTTTGTACTAAAAAAAGAACTTAAGAAAAGGAAGAAAGCAGTTATCATAATTTAAGAAATTTAAGGATTTTTAATAAAATTTTTTAATTTACGGCAAAGTTATTGGGCAATTATCACAAAAGCGTTTCAAAAAAAGAACAGATTATTTACTAAAAGTTTTTTTATCGCAATTTATTACTAATTTTGTTAGTCAAATTTTTTTTTAAATCAAACTATTTCATTTTATGAAACAATCAACACTTGTTTTGATTGGGTTGGCTGTTCTTTTATTTTTTTACGGAGGCTGTAAATACAACGGAATGGTTGGTACAGACCAAAACGTGGGCGTTAAATGGGCAAACGTTCAAAGCGAATATCAACGTCGCTCCGATTTAATTCCTAATTTAGTTGAAAGTGTTAAGGGCGAAGCCAATTTTGAAAAAAGCGTTTTAGAAGGTGTTATTAATGCGCGTGCAAGTGCCACGCAGATGAAAGTTGATGCGTCAACGCTGACACCCGAAAAACTTAAAGCATTTCAAGAGTCACAAGGACAATTGAGTGTTGCTTTAGGTCGCTTCTTGAGTATTTCTGAACAATACCCAACTTTAAAATCCAATGCTGCATTCGGTGAATTACGTGCTGAACTTTCTGGAACAGAAAACAGAATTAAAGTATCGCGTAATGACTACAACGCCGCTGTTAAAGATTATGATGTTTCGATTAAAACTTTTCCAAGCAATATTTTTGCTGGAATATTTGGTTTTAAAGACAAAGGTTATTTTGAAGCCGATAAGGGCGCAGAAAAAGCGCCAAGTTTGAAAGGTTCTTTCGATTTTAGTAAACCCGCAGGTCAATAATTCAATCATGCAAAGGTAGTTGTTAGTTGCTCGTTGTTAGTTGCTCGTCACATGTTACTCTTAAACTGACAACGAGCAACGAACAATGAAAAATTAAGAAATTCCTTTCTTAAATTCTTTTCATGTTACGACGTAATAAAGGAAGTAAATTTTTTTCTTCTGAAGAAGAATTGCGCATCGAGCAAGCGATTGAAAATGCTGAAGCAGCAACAACTGGTGAAATCCGGGTGTTTGTTGAAAGCACCTGTGCTACCAAAGCGCACATTCGGACGCTTGAACTTTTTAAACTTTTGAAAATGCACAACACGACCGATAGAAACGGGGTGTTGCTTTATGTTGCAATGGATAGTCGGCAATTCGCCGTATTTGGTGATGCGGGGATTCACCAGCATTTAGGCTTTGGTTTTTGGGAAAAACAAGCCAAGTATTTAAAAGATTTTTTTGAGCAAAATGAAAAAGTAGAAGGCATCGTAAACGTTATTAATAATCTGGGTGAAAATTTGGCGACGTATTTTCCGCATTCTGGAAATAAAAAGAATGAGTTGCCGAATAATATTGCCTACGGAAAATGATAGGCGTAGTCAGATTTTTTTTACCCTTTGTTTTTTAAGTTTTTAAAATAAAAGATGCAGATTTTCAAAAATATATTTTCGCCATCAAAATTCGGAGCAATCATTTTTTGTGTTGTTCTGCCGATATGTTTATTCGCTCAACCTCCTGTGCCAGCAAAACCTAATCCACCGCGATTGGTGAACGATTTTGCGGGTTTTCTTTCGCCAGCCGAAGCAGCACAATTAGAAAACACACTTGTTGCATATAACGATTCGAGTTCGTCGCAAGTAACAATTATAACCGTAAACGATTTAGGCGATTATGCGATTGAAGATTGGGCATTGGAATTTGGTAGAAAATGGGGAATCGGTAGAAAAGGAAAAAATAATGGTGTCGTTATATTGGCATCAAAAAATCCGAGAAAAATAAATATTTCACCTGGTTATGGTTTAGAAGGCGCATTACCCGATGCGATATGCAAACGCATTGAAGTGCAAAAAATGGTTCCCAATTTTCGCACTGGAAACTATTACCAAGGTTTTGCTTCAGCCGTTGAATCTATACGCGGCACAATTAAAGGCGAATTTGTGAACGATCAACCGCCTACTAATTCAGGAAGTAATTTAGGATTCACGATATTTTTAATCTTTTTGGTTTGTGTAGTTGTGTTTTTTATTTTTGTTGCCAATAGCAGACGTTATTCGCAATTCGGACAAAAAAATAGATTACTTTCCGACGGTGGTTTCTTTTGGTTTGGCGGTGGCGGATCAGGAAGTGGTTGGGGAAGTGGCGGCAGCGGAGGTAGCTCTGGCGACGGTGGTTTCGGTGGATTTGGTGGTGGCGATTTTGGCGGCGGAGGTGCGAGCAGCGATTGGTAAACCGATTACACTAAATTAAATTTCAAAAATAAAAATAAAATTAAAACTAAAATTTATAGCAAAGCCTACGCAAGTAGGCTTTTTTTATAGGCAATTTTAATTCTTTTAAAATTTTTAAAAAATTCGTGTTAATTTTACTTTTTTTCAACAGAACACTTATTATCGGCGTTTAGTGAGTAAATAATTTTTAATGAAGCACAGTTTTTACAAAATTTTTTCGGCACTGTTGTTTATTGCATCCAGTTTTCAGAGTTGTGTTGAAGTACACAACACGTATTCTAAAATTGCACCAGGCACTTGGCGCGCAGTTTTGCATTTTTTCCCAACTACTATAACACCAAATGTAAAAGGTCAGCGGCTGCCAGAGAAGTTGAATTTAAAAATGGAAGAATTTACAGAAGGCGATTTACCATTTACACTCGATATTAATTATAAAACGGAGAACGACGTCGAAGTTGTTTTTCACAATGCGGAAGAGGATATTAGAATTGGACCAGAAGATATATTTATTGGTCGCGATAAAAGAACTGGCTTAGACACCATTCGTATTAATTTTACAGTGTACAACACCTACATAAAAGCAATTTATCGCGAACGAGTGATGGAAGGTGAATGGGTAAGTCCTGCTAAAAAAAGTTCGATACCTTTCGAAGCGCATCAAGGACAAAATTATCGCTTTACGCAATTGGCTAAACCACCGATTGCAGATTTAACTGGAAATTTTGAAACAACCTTTAACGACACGGATTCGACAAGTTATAAAGCAGTGGGCGAATTCAAACAGAATGGAAATGCTTTGACGGGAACTTTCAGAACGGAAACAGGCGATTATAGATACCTTCAAGGAGAAGTACAAGCCGATAAAATTTATCTTTCATGTTTCGATGGTAGTCACGCTTTTTTGTTTGAGGGAAAAGCTTTGGCGGATAAAAGTTTTAGTGGAATTTTTAGAGCGGGCAAATCAAATCCCGAAATTTTTACGGCAAAATTTAATCCTAATGCAACTTTAGCTAATTCCGACGCACTCACAAAAGCGATTGCGCCGTCGTCGCCGATCAATTTTTCTTTTACAGACGCGAATGGAAAAATGGTTTCACTCGATCAATTGGGTGATAAAGTTAAAATCATTCAGATAATGGGAACATGGTGTCCGAATTGTAGAGATGAAACAAATTTTTTAAAAGATTACTTAGCGAATAATCCGAATAAAGATGTGGCGGTTGTAGCTTTGGCTTTCGAGCGCAACCCTGAGGTAGCGATGCAACAGATTAAAGTTTACAAAGAAAAAATGCAGCTGCCCTACCAACTTTTATTGGCAGGGACTTCAACGAATAAAGATTCTACTTCTAAAAAATTACCATTTTTAGACAAAGTGATGGCGTATCCAACTTTGATTCATTTAGATAGAAAAAACAGAATCAGAAACATACACACTGGCTTTGATGGACCCGCGACTTCTAAATACGCGGATTACAAAAAAGAATTCAGTGAATTAACAGAGAAACTTTTGAGCGAAAAATAATAATTTTTAAATTAATTAGCACAGTATTTGCATTATAAAATAAATAATATAAATTTGTATGTTCAACAAAACCCGTCAGGTAAAATTTGTTGAACTTTTGATGTTTAATTTAGTAATTCAAGTTCTCATATACCATACTACATGGAAAAAACTTTTATCGTTTTTGCAAAAGAAAACTTCGAGGCATCTCAAAAAATAGAGCGTGCTTTGACTACAAAAGCGAATGTTACACTGCTTCCCATTGATGCTTCTAAACCTTTGGTTTCTTTTGAAAATGAGGTACTTAAGGAAAATGATGGAAAAGTTATACTTATCATTAGCGATAATTTTTTAAAAACGGAAGCGTGTATGAATGCGGCACTACCCTTTATTCAGACGCTCGAACAATCTAAAAGATTATTAATAGTTTCCGCAGATGGCGTTACTACGGATGCCTACGGTATTACAAAATATACGACAACATCATTCGATAGAGTGAGCCAAGTGATTCAATATATGAATTTTTGGCAGGAAAAATTTTTAGAGGTGCGCGCTGTCTCTCGTAACACGGATAATCAACTTAATGATAAATCCAAAGTGGTTAGAAATATTTCGACCGAAGTTGGTGAAATTCTTAGATTAATTCGTCCTTTGGATAATTTTCAGTTAAAAGAATTAGAACAAAATGGTTACTCGGCGCTGATGAATAAACTGAATTTTTCTAAAGGTGAATCAAATGGTGAAGCGTTGCCTTCTGTAAGCGATGAAAAAATTTCACAACCTTCTTTTCATTCATCCCTAAATACTGATAATGCCGATTTAGTGAGTAATGGACATAGCCGTTCAAACGGTAACGGGTTACAGAATGGATTTAAAAAAGAAGTTAAAAATATTGAAGAGTTATTAGTGGTGAATGATGCGCCTAAAGAAGAACACTTGGCTCAAAACGCATCACTCTCAAGTAGCGATATTTTAAACCATAGCTTGCCATTAACTTTAGAGTCCTTAATTGAAAACAATGACAGTCATTCGTTACCAACAATTACCGATGAAGAAGAAAGTCTCTTAAATTTAAAAAGTAGTGCAGAACTTCACGTCACAGATTCTCGCGACCATTTAGAAACCATTGAGAATTTGCCACATTTCATAGATTCTACTGATTATTTAAAAAAGGAAGAAGAAGTTAAGCACACAAATCATGCAACGCATGATTATCAGATACACACACCTGAAAAAGTTATTGAAATGGAAAATCATTTTGAACATTCAAATGTCATTGAAAATGAAACAAAGGCTATTGAACACACTCATGTTGAAGAGCCTAAAGAAGTTAGCAATGAGGCGATACCAATTGTAAGCGAACCTTCAGTCATTCACCATGAAGTTATCCATACGTCGGAAGTTTCACCTCTCACGGCTAATAGTTCGATTGAAGAGCGTTTTAAGTATGCCAATGCACTCGTTGATTCTAAACAATACGATGATGCTTTAGAGCAATTAGATATAATTGTTGGCGAAGATCGTACTTATGTTAACGCGTACATGCTTTCTGCTTACATTGCTGAACAAAAAGGAGATTATAGTTTATCGCAAAGTGCTTTAGAAAAAGTAACTTTGCTTCAACCTCATTACCCTGGTATTTATTTCAAATTGGGCAAACTCACTGAAGAGCATCTGCCGAAACAATTAAAAAAAGCAGGACGGTTTTATAAGGAAGCGATCAATGTTGAACCTGAAAACTATTTAGCACATTGGAATTATTACAGGTTTAATCAAAAGAATAAGGAGCTATTAGCCATGAGCCATGAGCCTTCGGAGCTCAATGCTCAAAGCTCACAGCTAATAGCTGAGTTAAAACATATCGTTTCGCTTAAACCAGATTTTGGCGATGCGCATTTTGAGTTAGCGCAACAATATTTAAAACTGGGTGATATTGTGAATGCGAATGCGTCTTACAATTTAGCGGCTGAAGCAAGTCCGAGTTTAAAATCGGAACACAATGATTTGACTTTTAAATTGCCTGAACCGATTAAACCTAAAAATGATAATGGCATCATTGTTTTAATTACAGGTGGTACTTCTGGAATAGGAAAAGCAACGGCAGATATTTTTGCAAAAGCAGGTTATCGCGTTATAATTACGGGTAGAAGAGAAGAGCGATTAGAAAATTTGACAAAAGAATTATTTGAAGCCCACGATAATTATAATTTAGCACTGAATTTTGATGTGCGCGATAATGCACAAGTTGAAAAAGCTTTGGGTCAATTGACAGAAGACTGGCGCAATATTGATATTTTAATCAATAACGCAGGTTTAGCAAGAGGTCTTGCACCCATTCAAGAAGGATTGCTTTCCGATTGGGATGCGATGATTGACACCAACATTAAGGGTTTACTTTACATCACGCGCGTTGTTGCACCCATTATGGTTGCAAAAAATTCAGGGCATATCATTAATATTTGTTCCATTGCAGGTAAAGAAGTTTATCCGAATGGCAACGTTTATTGCGCAACAAAAGCGGCAGTAGATACTTTGACACGTAGTATGCGTGTTGATTTATTTAAACATAATATTCGTGTTAGTCAAATTGCACCTGGTTTAGTTGAAGATACGGAATTTTCGTTAGTCCGTTTTCATGGCGATGCAGAAAGAGCGAATATTTATACCGATATTATACCGCTCAATGCAGGCGATATAGCCGATACAATTTATTACATGGCAACGCGACCAGCACACGTAACGATTCAGGATGTTCTGATTATGCCAACGCAACAAGCGGGTGCTAATTTTTATAATCGTAATGGACGGTAATTAAATAGCAAAAGGCAAATAGCAAGAGGCAAATAGCAAATAGCAGAAAGAAAAGATGAAAAGGTAAAAGCATCACAAACTAAACATCTAAAGGGCTGAAAGAGCGACAGATTTTAGCATTGGGTATATCTCGATGAATCAAAAAGCGAAAAATGGAAATTAATAAATCATTTGCAGGAGCTTATTTGAAAATGAAAATTGGCTTTTTATTTTTACTGTTTGCCCTTTGCAATTTGCCGTTTGCCTTTCGTCTTTTGCAATTCGCCCTTTGCCTTTTGCCTTTTACCTTTTGTTTTTCTCAGAATGTTGATTCAATACCTTTTTTTTTAAAATCAACAAATGATGCGAATGAAAGGGTCTTACTTTTAACCGACTACGCAACCCGAAAAATTAATTTAAACGAATTTATACAAGCCAAAAAATCGGCTGAAAAAGCATTTGAGATAGCTAAAAATTCTGAATTTAATTTTGGAAAAGCAACAGCTTTAACGCGCATTGGTGAAATTGACGCGAAGCAAAATGATTTCGCAACAGCCTATAAACATTTCCATGAAGCAGAGCAAATTTTTTTGAAAGATGGCGATAAAACGGATTGCGCGCAGCTTTATAACAGTTGGGCGCAATCGGCACTTTTATATAAAAAACCCGATGATGCGATAAAGTTTGCATCATCGGGTTTAAATTTTTATGTTTTCGATAGCCAGATGCCTTATTTTGAATCGGAGTTGCACAAAACTTTGGGCGAAAGTTGGTTACAAAAAAATCAACAAGGACGCGCGTTGGGTGAATTTGATGAGAGTTTAAAACTACTACATGAGAATTCTGTACCTGATGCCATAAAATCAAAACTTACTTTCGATGTGGCGAACTTATTTTTAGAAACAAAAAACTATGACGACGCGCTTACTTTTTTCAACGCTGCTTTGAGTGCTGATTTAAAAATAAATGACAGTTTGCGCATCGCTTCCGATAAATTTTATTTGGCAAAATGTCATTTAAAACTCAAGGAAATAAAAACTGCGATGTCGTATGGAACCCAATCGTT
>JAYVVO010000448.1:0-3413 GCA_043786955.1 Saprospiraceae bacterium | reverse complement strand
CGTTTTTTCCATCGCGTCGGACAGAAACTATATCCTGATCTTTTAAAATACGCAGATGATGCGATGCAATAGCTTGTTCGATATTAAGTTTGACAAATATTTCAGAAACGTTAAGCCTTTTACTTTCGTGTAAAATGGCAATTATTTGTAATCGAATAGGATGTGCAACTGCACGCAGTGCTTCGGTTGAGTTTTCTAAAACTTGTAAAGTGGGTAATTCAGTTCGCATCGAATTGAGGTAATTTATTTATACTCCAAACTTAGTTATTTAACAGCAAATCCCAATATTTTTTTATCAAAAAAATAAAATTTCATGGCAAATACAATTTCACAACGCATTTTTGACTTTTTAAAAGGGTTCCCCCCTTATAATATGCTACCAAAGCAGTAATTAATGTACGTTTCAGAACAAGTGAACATATTATACGTGCAACCGCAGGAAACTGTTTTCACATCGGGCGAAGAAAATAAAAACAATATTTTTATTGTTTATAAAGGCGCTATTCAGCTTTCGAGGATAGAAAACGGCAATGAAAAACTTTTTAATAAATGTGATGAAGGCGATACGTTTGGTATTAGGCAAATTTTTGGTGATGAAAAGTATGTTTACACAGCCATTGCCGAAGAAGAATCTTTAATTTATACAATTCCAATTTCTGTGTTTCGACCATTGATGGAGCAATTTCCTAAAATGACAGTTTATTTAGCGAATGCTTTTGCTAAAAATGCCATCTTTTCCGAAAATCCTTTACTAAAAAATGCACGCTCAGCGGATGAAAATATTAAAACGCAAGTATTTTTATCCGTCGAAATTGATACTCAAAACATCAGAAAAGCAATTACCGCATCGGCTCAAACAACAATTAAAAGGATTGCGCAACTGATGACGAAACACCGAACGAGTACAGTTGTTATCATTGATTCAAAAAATGCACCGATTGGTATTGTTTCTGATTCTACGCTACGGAAACGTATTGCACAAGGTTTATTTAATGAAGATGAAGTAGCACAATTAATAATGCGATCTCCGGCGGCTTGCGTTAAGCCCAATTTAACGCTCGCGGATGTACAAATTCAGTTGATAAAAAAACGCATCAGAAGTGTTTGTGTTACGGAGGATGGTACACCGCACTCAACTTTAATCGGTATTATTTCTGAACACGATTTAATTTTAGCGCATGGTTATAATCCTGCCGTTATTTTGCGCGAAATTCAAAACGCCACCGATGTTCAAGGATTGAAAAATATAATGAATCGAAGCTCAGAATTGTTGCGAACTTATTTAGAGCGCGAAGTTTCCATCAGTTTCACAGCTGGAATTTTTGCAGAACTCTATGATGCACTGACTGAAAAAGCAATTGAGATGGCGCATTCAAAATTGTTTGAAACAAATCAATCAGCTTTTGAAATTATAAACACACATAAATATTGTTGGTTTGTTTTAGGAAGTCACGGCAGAAGGGAACAATTAGTTCGAACCGATCAAGACAACGCGCTTATTTTTGAAAACGTTGAATTTGACAATCTCGAAATTACGCGAAATGCTTTTATACTTTTTGCAGAAGGTGTTACGTTCATTTTAAATGAAGCGGGTTTTGAATATTGCAAAGGCAATACAATGGCAAGTAACAAGTCCTATTGTTTGAGTTTAGAAGAATGGAAAAACCTTTTCACGCATTGGATTTCAGAACCAACCGAAGAAAATTTACTTAATGCTAAAATATTTTTTGACTTGCGCGCTGTGTTCGGTGAAATGAATTTCGTTGACCAACTCAAAGAAGTTATGTGGGATGAATGTGTGAAAACGCCTTATTTCTTAGCGCAGTTAGCTAAGTCGAGTTTACAAAATCAAGCACCGCTTGGTTTTTTTAGAAATTTTTTAGTTGAAAAAAGCGGCGAACAAAAAAATACGCTAAATATAAAGAATCGCGCAATGGTGCCTATAACTGATGCTGCACGGCTATTAGCTTTAGCCAACAGAATTGAACGAACTTCTACACTTAACAGATTGAGATTAATGTCAGAAATTGAACCCCAAAACACAGATTTATTTCAGGAAGTGCAAGAGGCTTACGGAAGTTTAATGCGTTTTCGCGCCCTAAATGGATTAGAACATGGCGATAACGGTCGCTTTATTAATCCACAAAATTTAAATAAACTCGAGAGATTACTCCTTCGACATAGTTTTATGCCTATTGAACCTTTACAAGAATTAATTAGGGTGAAATTTGCATTATAAGTTTGTAAAAAACTGTATCTTAGCACGTGAATTAGTAATTTTGTGACAAAAAACAGTACAATGAAAAAGCAAATGATTGAACCATTAAAAAAAATTCAGTCGCAACAAGTAAGTATTTTTAAAGAATTAGCTCGAATAGATTTTGAAACTTTAAAAATTAAGCCTTCTGAAAACGAGTGGTCAGTAATTGAAATTTTGCAGCACATCTATTTAATAGAATTAGTTTCGCTCAAATACATTCAGAAAAAATTACAGTTTGTAGATTATTTGCCAAAACGTAAACTTATCAGTGCGTTGCGTTATAACTTAATGAAAGCTATTTCTTTAACGCCTGCAAAATTTAAGGCACCCAAATTTAAAATTATTGCCGAGTTTAATTCATTGGAAGAAGCGCAAATTAAATGGGCGCAATTGCGTGCAGCTTTAGAACTCACACTCGAAAAAATTCCAAACAGTGTCGTAGATGGTTTGCTTTGGAAACACGCTTTCGCAGGTAAAATGTCGGTCTATCACATGATTTTATTTTTTCACGACCATTCAGAAAGGCATAAAAAACAAATAGAAAGGGTTTTAAAAGTTGTCAGCAAAAATACGGTTGATAAGTTTATATATTAAAGTATGATAACCAATTTGATTGACCAAAATAAAAAAAGGGCAACTGCATCAGCAATTACCCTTCACACTATGAAACACTATAATTTATCTTTAGTAATTGCATTTGCAATTAATTAGCAAATTTAATCCGAACTGACTGATTTTAAAAATTAAAGTGGTGCTTAAATAATTTAATTGACTAACAAATCCAAACACAACCAAAATAATAGGATTTTACAGTACAAATTTAGGATTTTAGAAATCAACTTCATTGAAATTTCTAAAAATTCAACAAAACTTATTTTAAATGTGATTTTTAAAACAGAAAACCTATTTTGAAAAAAAAGTTATTGAATTCCAAGTAGTACTTTTAGAAATATAGAAAATACGTAGCCAACTGCTACAATTGCAATAATTGCTGTTACAATTATTATACCAGTTGTAATTAGAACTTTTTTAACGACATCATCCGTTTTTTCCTTTTTTCTTTCTTTAATCTTTCGGTCTAACATTTCCTCTTCCTCTTTGGTTGTTGCAATAACAACTTTCTTAGGTTCTGCTTCCAAATATTTTACATTAG
>JAYVVO010000447.1:0-9552 GCA_043786955.1 Saprospiraceae bacterium | reverse complement strand
TCGCGCGCAGGAGCAGCCATTTCTGTTTCAGTTTTAGCAACGTGAAACTCAACACGGCGGTTCATATAACTACCTGAATTAGTTAGTACAAGCGCGTTATTTTCACCTTCGTAATTAAGTACTAAACTGTTGCGATCAACACCAAAGCGTTTAACCAAAATATCAACAGCAGCTAATGCACGACGGTAAGATAAACCTTGGTTGTAACCATCTGTTGCTAATCTATCTGTGTAACCATTTACCAAAATTTTGATAGATGGATTATTTTTAACAACACTTGCAACAGCAGAGATGTTACCTAACTCAGAACTTTTGATTTTTGAACTATTTAAATCGAAGTGAATCATAGGTAAGAACCAATCAGCTAAACCTACAGCTGATTTTGTAGTTGGTTCGAAAGTTGTTTTAAATTTAGATAATTTAGCATCAACAATTCTATCAACATCCGCTTCAGTAACATAAGCAGGCTTAGGAACTAAAGCAACACCATTAGCATCTACTTTATATCCTGGAGGAGAGAAAGGCTCTTTATCTTTGTAATCAGGAATTCCGTCACCGTCGCTATCTAAAGCAACACCATGCGTATCAACACGTGCACCAGCAGGTGTGTTGGGTTCTAGATCGAACATATCAATAACACCATCACCATCTGTATCCGTTGGATCGAACTTAGGGCGTTTTTCTAACTCAGCAACGCGCGCATTCATTTCATCAGCAGGTCCAGTCCACCATAATGGTAAAGTTTTTGAACCCATTGAAGCACCTGCAACTTTGGCACCTGTTGCAGCGGCGCCACCGCCAACGTTAAAGTTTAGACGCACATGTGTGAAAGCTAAGAAATTGCGAACACGGTATTCGTAACCGTCTAATAAAGTAGAACGTTTACCGAATACTGTCGAAATTTGCTCTTCTATAGCAATATTGAATTTGTCGCTTACTCTGAAAGCAACACCAGCACCGCCTTGTGCCTGAGCAGCAAAGTTACCAACATTTCTTCCTGGAATAACTAAATCTTGGTCACCAGTTTTTTCGCCAGATGTATGATTAACACCAATACCAGGCGTAATACTTGTAACGCTTACAACAGTGTTAATGTAGTCATAACCTATACCACCAAAAACGTAAGGTGAAATTTTACGAACACCCGCATCCCAACGACCATTGTTTAAAGCAATGATAATGTCAATATTGCCACCAACCAACGTAGTAGCCGCTTTGTTAAAATTACGCGAATCGTTAAGTGCCCCGTTTTTAGTAGCATCCCCACCATAAGGGAAAGTTGTACCATCAGGTGTTACACTACCTGGAAATAAACCTTGAATTCCCAAGCGTAGTGAAAAAGTGTGATCTAAAGCTTTGCGCACGTGAATACCAATGCCTGGAGAATATTGTGTATTTAAGTCAGCGACGAGGTTTACAACACCCAAAGCAATACCAAATTCAAATTGGTCGTTTGGTGATAATAACCCGTAAGTAGGGGCAGATGTAGTTGATACATCCTGCATTTTCGAATCTGTGGCTTTCATTTCCTTGTTTTGGGCAGTAACTGTACCAAACACAACAAATGAAACCAAGGCAGTGAAATAAAATTTCCGTAACATAGGTTGAAACTTTGATGAAATAGTAATTAAATAAGTTGATTTTTAATCGAAAACTTAAAAAGTTTTCGATTATATTTTAATGTTGAGCAAAATTAACAAAAAAAAAAATTAGAGTGCACAATTTTTTTAGATTTAATGAAAACTGATGTATTTTTTTTTCAAAATCTAAACTTTAAGACAAATTGCTTTGAATAAAGTCACTAAACATTTGCATTAAGATACGAAATGTATGAAAAAAAGTTTTTTAAAGCGCAATAAAAGTTAATAAATAAAAAATTCATTTAACCCCAATCGTTAAATTTTCATTAAAATACTTTAAACTCTGCCATATTGTATTAAATTTGTGCTTTATAACAATGGGGCTGACCGGAATTGACGGGAAAGTGAACTATTTAGTAAGCATGCCGTGTAATGAGTCATACTCACGTAAAAAATTTGATTCAAACTATAGCTGGCAACTTCAATTATGCCATTGCAGCCTAATTCAAAGAATTAGTTTGCTTTAACACTAAGTGCCGCTCAGCAATGGGCTTACAAGTCGCCTGAACTTGTTGGTAACGGTGTTTCACAAAAAAATCAGGATAGTTGTATAAGTTCTCGGCAATACAGCGAAATTCAGAGATAAGGTAATAGTTTGGGTTTGACGATTTCCTACCTGTTACTCGAAAATTTAATAATTGTATAAGCATGTAGAAAGCTTTGTGGTGCTTTGTTCGGACGGGAGTTCGATTCTCCCCAGCTCCACCATAGTTAGTTATTCGAATTTGGGTTTTTAGATTTTTATTTTTTTAACAATTAAATGCATAAAAATGGGTTTAGGTGATTTATTAAAAAAAGCGGGTGATATGGTTCACGATTTGAAACATACCATCGAAGAAAAAACAGGCGTTGATTTAGATGCCATTCAAGAAAACGTAGCGCACAAATTAGATGACGCTAAACACGCAGTTGCTGACAAATTAGCAGATGCACAACATTTGGTTCAAGGCGCAGTTGCTAATCCAGGTGGTGTAATGGATGCTGCTAAAGAAAAATTTGCTGAAGTTCAACACGCTGCAACGGATGCATTTGCACACCCAGGCGATTTATTGAACGCTGCAAAAAGTAAAATTGCTGAAGTTGAAACAGCAGCTCAGAACAAAATTGCTGATTTAACGGGTAACCACGACACTAATAAGCCTGCTTAATTTTTAGTTTAAAATTAAACAAAACCTTCTAATAAGTTTTATTGGAAGGTTTTTTATTTTCAAAATTTTTTAACCTCAATACATTTAATTGAACGTATTTTTGCCCAAAATTTTCAAATGTTGTCGGAGCTTCCAAAAATAAATTTTTATTCGGAACTAAAGGAAGAAGAACTACGCGACCTTTATCATAAAATTCTTTATCCGAGATTGATTGAAGAAAAAATGCTTCTATTAATTCGACAAGGGAAAGTGAGTAAATGGTTTTCAGGTATTGGTCAAGAAGGAATCTCAGTAGGTTGTGCTGCAGCATTAAATCCAGATGAATTTATATTTACGATGCACCGCAACTTAGGCGTTTTCACAACGCGTCAAGTACCTCTTTTTAATTTATTCGCACAATGGCAAGGTAAAGCGGAAGGTTTCACCAAAGGTAGAGACCGTTCTTTTCATTTCGGTAGTTTAGAACATCATATCGTTGGTATGATTTCGCATCTCGGTCCGCAACTTTCTTTAGCTGGTGGTGTAGCGTTGTCGCATGTATTAAAAAATGAAAAAAAAGTTTCGTTAGCATTCACAGGCGAAGGTGCAACATCCCAAGGTGAATTCCACGAAGCTTTAAACGTTGCAGCCGTTTGGAAACTTCCCGTTATTTTTGTGATTGAAAATAATAGGTACGGACTTTCAACGCCGCTTAATGAGCAGTATGCTTGTAATGATTTAATTGATCGCGCAAAAGGTTATGGCATACGTGGCTACATTCTCGATGGCAATAATATTTTAGAAGTCTATGAAACTATAAAAAAATTAGCGCGCGAAATTCGCGAAAACCCTGAACCGATTCTCATTGAATGTAAAACTTTTCGCGTTCGCGGACATGAAGAAGCATCTGGAACAAAATATGTTCCGAGCGATTTGCAAAAAGAATGGTCAGAAAAAGATCCAGTTACAAATTTTGAAAACTATCTTCTTAAAAATAATATTTTTACACTCGATGAAGTTTCTGAAATTCGAGCAAAATATAAAAAAGAAATCGAACGAGACACAAATCGCGCTTTTGTTTTACCTAATATTGAATCGAATGAAGAAGCTGAATTGAGCGATGTTTATTCCGAAACCTCCCAAATCATTCATGAACCTGATTTTCAAAACACCTCTGAAAAACGTTTCGTTGATGCTATTCAAAATGGATTAGACTTAGCAATGCAACGCTTTCCTGAACTCGTTTTAATGGGTCAAGATATTGCAGAGTACGGCGGCGTTTTTAAAGCAACGCAAGGTTTTGTTGAAAAATTTGGTAAAGAGCGCGTGCGCAATACGCCACTTTGCGAAAGTGCTATTATTGGCGCAGCTTTAGGTTTAAGTATTTGCAACATGCGCGCGATGGTTGAAATGCAATTCGCCGATTTTGTAACGTGTGGTTTTAACCAAATCGTGAATAATTTAGCCAAACTAAATTATCGTTGGGCAAAACATACCAACGTTGTTATCAGAATGCCTACTGGAGGTGGAATCGCGGCAGGTCCGTTTCATTCACAAAGTAATGAGGCATGGTTTACACACGTGCCAGGTTTAAAAGTTGTTTATCCTTCAAGTCCTTTCGATGCTAAAGGATTAATGCTTCAAAGTTTTGAAGATAATAATCCCGTTTTGTTTTTTGAACATAAAGCATTGTATCGTTCCATTACCGAAGAGATTCCCGATAATTACTACACAATTCCATTCGGGAAAGCGCGCGTTGTTGAAATTGGAACGCAAGTGAGTATAATAACGTATGGTATGGGTGTGCATTGGGCAAAAAAGGCTGTTGCAGCATTAAATATTTCGGCAGATGTTATAGATTTGCGCACTTTAGTGCCGCTTGACTACGAAACAATAACAGAAAGTGTAAAAAAAACAAATCGCGCATTAATTTTGCACGAAGACACGCTTTTTGGTGGCATCGGCGGAGAAATATCGGCTTGGATAAACGAAAACTTATTTGAACACTTAGACGCACCCGTTTTACGCGTTGCTTCGCTCGATATGCCAATTCCGTTTTCACCCAATTTAGAAAAATTATTTTTACCAATAGAACGCCTCAATAAAGCGTTATTGCAAATTTGTGCGTATTAGTTTTATTAAATTTTAGAAATTTTATTAAATTTTAAGTTTTTATGATTGAAGTTAAAAATTTGATTGCCGTGAGCGGTGTGGGTGGTGTTTTGAAAATTGTTGTCGCTCGAAAAGATGGCGTTATAGCAGAAGACGTTACCACAGGTTCAAAAAATTATTATCCACAACGTTCACATACTTTTTCGCCGTTTGAAGCAATTTCGGTTTACACAACCACCGAAGCAATATCGTTGGCGGAAGTGTTTGGATTGATGTTAGGAAAATCTGAAACTACACCAATTCCGACAGAAAAATCTGATAATAAAACGTTGCGTTCTTATTTTTTTGAAATTTTACCTGAACACGATATTGATAAGGTGCATATCTCCGACATCAAAAAAATTATTAAATGGTTTAATTTCATGAAGGCAAATGACTTATTGAAAGAAGCAGTTGCAAAAATAGATGAAACCAAAGTGGAAGAACCAATTGTAGAAAATAAAGTCGCAGATGAAACCATCAGTGAAAAAACAGTTGCTGAAAAACCTACAGTTGAAGAAGTTGAAGTTTTAAAATAAGAAAAAGAAAAAGTTATTTTTTAAAACGGCTTTGATATAAAATTAGAGATTTATGAAGAAAATTTCAAATTCTGTCAATTGTAAACTATCAACTAAATATGTACGCTGGAAAAAAAGTTGTTGTAGTGATGCCCGCATATAATGCATCGATGACGTTAGAAAAAACGTACAAAGAGATACCCTTTGATATTGTTGATGAAGTTATTCTTTGTGACGATGCAAGTCGCGATGATACATCTGAGAAGGCACGCGCGCTTGGTATTCAACACGTTTTAGTTCACGAAAAAAATAAAGGTTACGGAGGTAATCAGAAATCGTTGTATAATAAAGCACTTGAAATTAATGCGGATATAATTATAATGCTGCATCCCGATTATCAATATACGCCTAAATTAATTCCTGCCATGGTGAATCTCATTGGTGACGATTTATATCCTGTCGTATTAGGTTCGCGCATTTTAGGAAAAGGTGCTTTAAAAGGTGGTATGCCGATTTGGAAATACATAGCCAATCGCGTATTAACGATGTCCCAAAATCTTTTAGTAAACTACAAACTTTCTGAGTATCACACAGGTTATAGATCTTTTTCGGCGGATGTTTTGCGCGGCATAAATTTCAATCAAAACTCCGACGATTTTGTTTTCGATAACGAAATGCTCTCGCAAATTATTTATGCAGGTTTTGATATTGCCGAAGTGACTTGCCCGACAAAATATTTTGAAGAAGCATCCTCAATTAATTTAAAACGCAGCACCATTTATGGTTTAGGTGTTTTGCGTGTATCGTTTGGGCATTTTTTACAACGCATGGGTTTGGTAAAATTAAAAATGTATGCTAAGTAAATACAGACTCTAATATTTAGTTGAATCTATTTTTTCGCTTTCATAAACTCTTCTGGCGATAGCCAGCCTTTCATAAATGTCAAGCCTAAAAAAAGGAGAATATTCTAAATTAGCGCTAAACTAACTTTTTTTAACGCATAAAATTTCCATAAATATCAAATCATTCTTTCACTTACCCATTCTTCATAAAACTCTTTAGGTGTTAAAATAAGTGTGCCCCGAAATTCTTTCATTATAAAATCTTTTGAGTTTCCAGTTACGATGTAGTTTGCTCCAGCTTCTAAAGCTACTTCTAAGAACATATTGTCGTCTGAATCATTTAGTATGTCCAATTTAATTTTAGGGACAAAAAATACAGCTATCTTCTTAATTCCTTCCATGAGTTCTGTTGCTCGCTCTTTAAATCCGTCGTATTTTGCAAATTTCTCACGCACAATGACTTCTTCATATTCTGCTAAAATTTCAGCAGAGATGCAAATTTTTATCTCGTTCGTAAAAACTATTTCTCGGAAAATTTTACTTGGGAAATTATTTTGCCCTATGCCCGCAGAAATTAAAACATTAGTATCAATGACTACGTAATTTTTTTTCATTTCGATACTCTTTTATTTCTGCTATAATGTCATCCATAGTGAGTTCTTTTAATTGTGTGGTGGCAGAGAAATTGAATAATTTTTCAAAGGCAAGTTTTACTTTGGTATAATTATCCAGATTATCAACGGATTGAACAAAATCCATTGATTTTAAAATCTGCATCAATACTGCTGCTTTTTGAGGTTCTTCTACTTTAATCATTAAAGTTTCCATAAATTTCAATTTAAAACAAAGTTATGAATTATTTTGGAAATAACTGAAAAATTCTCTATTCGCGAAAGTGTACTAAAAGTGGTAACTTTAGCTAAAATTATCTGCGCTTACTTTGTAGCTTTTTAAAATATTTTATCTATTTTTCGCTTTCATAAACTCTTCTGGCGAAAGCCAGCCTTTCATAAATGTCCAGCCAAAAAACAGAAGAATAATAGCAAAAATGATTGTGCCAAGATAAGAGCTTCTGCCTAAATCTTTATGTCCCATAATGCTTGTCATAAATCCAAAAAATAAAAACATAGCGATAACGCCACCAAAAGCAAATTTTCCGTACTTCACCATCACAAATTCGATGAAACAAAAAACGGTTGTGTAAACGGCGATGAAAGTGTATTTATTCATTGTAATTATTAAAAGGTACTGAGTTTGTATTCTTCGTTTTCAAGACAAAATTATAAAATTGATTAGATTCCATTAAATAAAAAATCTTAGAAGCAGTTTGAATTAATTTAATAGATCTTCTCAATCCGAACAAGGCTATGTTAGTAGATTTTATTTTGGACAAAAATAATACTTTTTTTCAATTTTTTTATAAAACATTGCAGTTTTAAACCGTCGAAGTTTCTCAACTTTACAGCACTTCAAATCCTTGCTCCAATCTTTCTCCATCTACATTAATTAAAGTAATAGTGTGCTTTCCTTTTAAGGGCGACAGCGCAAGTTGGTGAAAATTTTTAGTTGTTCCGACATACCTATTATCGAGATGCCAATAAATTTCTTTATTACTTTCACGCGCTGCCACTCGGAAAGCTACACTTCCCCTTTTACCATCAATGTCAATCGGAATTTGGAGTCGTGAGAAAAATTTAGGAAAAATAAATTGCATCGGTGCTTCCGTTGATTGCGTTTTAGCGCAATCCGTACGAAGAGGCGGTAACGGTAAATAACTCGGATTTTTTGAACGATAATAAAATTCCTCTAAAGCGGACAGGACAAACCAAGGCTTGTGAATCATATTTTGGGGTAATTCACAGGCACTCGTTACGCGAAATTTTTCTGATTTATCAAGATGAATCAGTTGATGATAAGGACAGATTTTTACTTGTGCTCCATTTTTTGTACTCCAAATGGTATCGCGCGGACACAAATCGCTCACACGATAACCGCTGATTTTACAAACTTCCACTTGTTGCATATTATCGAACGGCGCATCGAACCACACACCATTTTGTGGCAACGCGTTAAAAATATCGAATAAAATCGGTGCAGCTTTTTCAATACCAATTAATCCAGGTTGACCTTCGCCATTCGCATTTCCTACCCAAACACCAACTGCATATTGCGGCGTTACGCCAATCGCCCACGCATCGCGAAAACCATAACTCGTTCCCGTTTTCCAAGCAATATTTTTTGTGTTTGTAAAAAGTTCCCAATTTTCTTGTCCTTCCGGTCTATCTACTTCTTTCATCGCATCCAAAGTTAGGTAACATGCAGACGCGTTTAAAATAGGCGCGTTATTTTGAAGAGATAACGCATGCCTTTTGGATTCGTCCTTTCGATAAGTACACGTTTGCCAATCGGACGCAGCATATTTATTTTGATAGGTGTACCAGTGTTTTGCTGTGCGCGCCACACTTGCATAAGCATTTGTCAAATCGAATAAAGAGCTTTCTCCGCCTCCCAAAATTAAAGTCAATCCATAATGATCTGGTGGTTCCCTAAAAGTTTTTATGCCGAGTCGTGGTAACTGGTGATAAAATTTTTCTACACCGTATTGATTCAACAAACGCACAAACGGAATATTCAATGAGCGCGCTAATGCTCGACGCGCAGGAACTAAACCGTCATAAGTTTCATTAAAATTTTCAGGATGATAACCACCGATATCGGTAGGTAAATCGAGCAAAAGCGAATTAGGTAAAATTTCGCCATCATTCAATGCCCAAGCGTATAAAAATGGTTTCATAATACTTCCCGTCGAGCGTTCTGCGCGAATAATATCTACATCTTCGCCGTATTCTTTTCCCGCGCTGATGTTGCCAACATAACTAACCACTTCGTTGCGTTCGATATCAATTACAAAAGCGGCGGTGTTATGAATATTCGTGGCTAATAATTGCGATTTATAGCTTTCGAGAATCCGAGAAATATTTTTTTGCAACGTACCATCTAAAGTAGTACGCACGCGATTGTTTTCGATTTTGTTTTTAGTATTTTCTGCCGCGGCAAAATCCAATAAATGCGGTGCGCGTTGTGGCAACGGCAATGGTTTTTCAGGTAAGGGTTCTTCGAGTGCAAGTTCTAAAGTGACAGCATCAATTTTTTTTAAAGAAAACAATGTTTGTAAAAGCCGATTGCGTTTATTTAATAACGCTTCACGGCGTTTACCAACGTTTATCGCACTTGGCGCATTCGGTAAAACTGCGAGCGTTGCACATTCTGCCCA
>JAYVVO010000446.1:0-9555 GCA_043786955.1 Saprospiraceae bacterium | reverse complement strand
CACTAATTTTATTTATGGCTTTACCATCATCAGGCGATATAATTTTCCAAATTGTTTTTCCTGTTGTTTCATCAACTGCATATAATAAACCGTCGCTGCCACCTACAAAATAAATAATGCCATTTAAGTATGCCATATCAGAACATGAACCTGCAGATTCTGTTTGCCAAAGCGCATTACCTGTTTGAATATCAATACAATGTAAAGTACCATTACCTGCATTAGCAAATACTTTTCCGTTTTCGACTAAAATACCGCTAAATAAAAAATTAGCATGACCTATTTGGTTATAACTCCATAATAGTTCACCTGAATTAACATCATGGCAGGTTACCAAACCCGTTTTACAGTGAAATACTTTTCCGTTTTTGACTATGGGCGTATAATCAATTCCTGTTACTGTTGGTAAACCTATCAGCACGCGTTCAATTTGCCATTTATTTTTACTCAAATTATAAACGCCAAATGCGTCTCTAAATAAATAATCTTTAGTTACTGGTTGATCTGAGTAACTTACTACCAACATGGTATCACCTGATGAATTTATATAGGGTGCGTTTCCTAAAATTGAACCATTTTGTTCTGAATTCGGTGTAGAATTTGTTGTGTCATATTTAGGTGTCAGTAAATATTGTAAGTTTGGTGAATTTAAGTTTCCCCTAAACAATTGCATTCCTGTTTGCAAAGCCTTTCCATCACCCGCATTTAATAACTCGATAAAAAAAGAATTTCCAATGCCTTTACACTGAAATCCAAATTTATTAGTCGTTAAATTTTTCCAAACTGTATTACCATTAGTTAAATCAATATAGTAAATTTCCTTGAAAGATGACCAAATCATTTTATGGTCTTTTAAGTAGGGAAATCTAATCATATAATTAGCGGAATCATAATTTAATTTTCTAAAAAAATCTTGCCATTGCCATATTTCATTTCCATTTTGAGCATTAAGCATTTTAAAAACTTGAAATTTATTAAAAACAGTAGAAACTAAAATATTTTGTCCAGCAATGACTGGTTCAGCAATATCAAACCCATCATTCCAAGTTTTATCATTAGTTGTTGCCATTGCCCAAATGGGCTTTAAATTTGTTATTAAAGTATCCACATTTATAGGTGGAACGCTCAAATTAGATTTAGAACATTTTAATCCAAGAAATAAAGAATAAATCATTAACAAAAGAGAGGAATATTTCATTATGAAAAATTTAATATAGTTTACTACTGAAATTAATTTCAGTAGTAAACTATAATTATTATTAATTTTTTACTGAATTTGAAAAAAACTATTAGGCTTATTAAATATTGAAGTAAAAGCATCTCTCATTTTCTGATTATTAGCAGGTTCATCAACATGGTTCAATACATTTACTTTAACAGGATCTTCAGCATTACTCCAACTAGTAGAGTACTGCCCAACTTGAGAACTGGCAGGTCCTACTCCATCAGATGCGGCATTGGCGAACGGTGTATAACAAGTGGTAACAGAATAGGAATGTTGATTGACGCAATTTTGAAAAGCTGGATAATTGTTTGTATTTTGGTTAATACAAGCCGAAAGTTCATTCCAATTAATTGTTTTGGATGTAAAACACAACGACTGCCGTTCAAAATCTCCTGCACCAATTACTCTTTGCCACCCTGGTGACGATATATTATCGACCCAATCAGCGGCATCTGCAAAAAGTTGAGCATAATAGTATTTATCATCTTGTAAAAGAAGTGAGTATAAAAAATTATTTTCGGCAAAGTCTTTAAGCATTCGATAAGCATCTGCGAGTTTATTTTTGATAATTACACCGCTATCTGGATTATCACTGTAATTAGCACTACCAATAAGTCTCCAAAAAGCTGGATCTGCTTCACTTCCATAAATACTAAGCTTTTTAGTAGCAGTTGCAGCTTTGTTATTATCAGTTCTGATAACATTATTTGAATTAGTTAATAAATCATTTATTGTAGTTTGACTAAGCCTAAAACCAGAGCTATTTACAAAATTATCATATTTAAACGCTTCAACGCCATTAAACAATTGTTTTAAATCCGTTGAAAAAGCTGAAGCAATTTGAATAAAGCCATCTTTTTTTATGCCTTTTGATAACTGATAATACCCGTTATCTAAAAAATTTCTTAATGTCAAATCGTTATAAGAATTAGCTAATTGCGCACCATTTAGAGGCGAACCAACAGTAATTATACCCCCGATTTTACCAATATTATTAGGATCAAGATCAAAGTTTCGCATCATTATGCCGCCCATACTGTGGCAAATAGCGAAATCGTTGGTTTGTTGGGCTAATAAACTTCCATTATTGTAAGAAGGGGAATTAAACGAATTTACAAACCCTTGAACTCCATTATCGGTATCATAAGTATGGTTAGAAATATTTCTAATATTGAAAGAACTAGTTAAATATCCAGCAATGTCGCGCCAGGAATTTTCACTACCACTAAAACCATGTATAAAGAAAACATTTCTTTGAGAGAAAATTTTAGAAGAGATGCAGCAAAAAAGTAAAATTAGTACTGCGAATTCTTGAATTTTAAGCATTTTATTTGTTTTTAAAATTAATGTAAATTGATTTGTGAATTAAGGTTGGCGTAATATGATTCCGTAATTGATTTTATTACCTTTTTAGAAGGATGATCATAATCAGTTAATTCTTTGTGAACCAAATCTACTTTAGGAGTACCTTTTGCATTAAGACTATATCTTGGTACAAACTGAAAAACTTCGTTACCTAATTCATTAGTTGTTCTTGAGCCCAATAAAATCTTGTTTTTGTTATCAAATAAAGTCTCTGTTTTATAATTACTTGGAGTACGAAATTTAGGATTTAAATTAAACGATTCAGAGACTCCAATGTGCGTAAAAAGTAAAATATCATCAGATAATTGTTTAACACCATCACCATTTACTTTTAATGTATTTATTAAACTATCAAGGTCTCCAATTTTTTTCAATCCTAACACAACATCAAGAATATCATCATTATTAAGTGCTCCAGATTTTACATTATCAATAATTACTTTGTAAGATTGGATTGAATTTAACTTTAAATTATAAAGCTCATTGTTGTCTTTATCAAAAAAATGTGATGTACCGCTTCTATCAATTTTAGTTAATACCGACTTTGGAACTTTATCGGGAGGTGTTTGATGATTTGGCGGAGTTAATTTAATGAGCTGCGGTTCTATTTTTTGAGAAACACGCTCAAAACTGCCGTCTTCAAATATAGCTAATTGAATTTTCTCACGCGTTACTGTTGGTATTTGTGCAATTTTTTCTAAGTCAGAAATATTATCGTTGGATTCATCAACTTTTTTATAATGAAGTTCTTCAACTTCATAGCTTAATGAAATTACCCCACCACTTAGAGCTAAATTATTAACTGGCGAAGCAATTGATGTAAAACTCTCGTTTTTGCACCCGTACATAAATATAGAAAATAAAATTGGTAAAAGCAAAAAATAGGCGTACTTTTGCTGACTTACCCATAGAAAAAAGGAAAGAAAACGTTGTTTCATGATATAAAATTTTTAGTTTGTTAATGCGCTTCCAATTGTTAGTTACCGACGGACGGAAGCAATTTAATCTTCGTATCTCGGCTGCACTTTGTACACCGAGATTTTTTTTGTTTAAGGTGGCATAGTTTTGATTTTAAAGTTTTGGTAAATAAGTTTTGAAAATAAACTTTAAATCGTTTCGGAATGTTAAATGCAAAGTTGATGCAATTTTTTAAAATTGCTTGACCCATTTTCGCTAAAGATATATTTTTATTTCGCTAATTTTGCGAAGTTTTATTAACCACCTCAGCATCGTACTTTTGTCATGAAAAAAAAACTTACACTCCAATCTTTTATATTTCAGAGTTTATTATCGCGTTTTAATAAAACTTCGGAAGCTGTTTTAGAACTTACAGAATTATTTAGTTTGCACCCAAATGGTGTTTACAAGCGCATACGCGGTGAATCTGATTTATCGCCCAAAGAAATTGAAGCTATAGCATCAAAATTCAAAATTTCGCTCGATGCGCATGTTTTTAAGGATAGCGACTCTGTTTTATTTCAATTTAATCCGTTTGTAAAGCCCATAAAAAACTTTGATGATTATATAAACGAGTTGTATAATGCGGTAAAACCGTTAAGTGAATTAAAAGATTTAACATTACACAGTGCCAGTTCTGAGCTGCCTTTGTTTTATTTTTTATCCTCGCCCACCTTGTTTACTTTTAAAATGTTTGTATGGGCGCGCTCTGTTTGGAATTTTGAAAATTTCAAGAAGGAAAAATTTTCATTCAAGCTCATATCTTCACACAATCAAGAAAAAGCGCGTGAAATTTGGGAAATGTACAAAGCGCAGGATAAGGTTGAGATGTGGTCATTAAATGTTTTAGATAGTACGCTCAATCAGATTGAGTATTATATTTCAATCAATGCTTTTAAAAACAAAACAGATGCCTTAATACTATGCGAGGCATTGACCGATTTGGTTTTGAATTTAGAGACTATGGTGGCGCAAGGAAAAAAAACGAAAGTTAAAAATGGAGTGAAAAATAGTTTTAAACTGTATCATAATGAAATTACTTCCACCAATAACACTATTTTAATTGAATCAGAAACTAATAAAATGGTGTATTGCAATTTCGTTAGTCCCGATTTTTTAAGAACCACCGATGCGCGCATCATTGAATATACACAAAATTCGTTCGATATTATTATTTCGAAGAGCGTGCTCATCACTTCTCAAGGCGAGAAAGGCAGGCAATATTTTTTTGAAAGCCTTTTTGCAAAAATAGAATATTTAAAACAGCGTTTAAAACAACGTCTAAATGTTTCGGTGAACTGAATAATCAGCAAGAATAAAATGGTAATTCATAAAAATTATTCTCTAAAAAGACTCAACACTTTTGGTTTTGAATCAACTGCGGCGGCGTTTGTAGAAATACATTTCGTAGAGACGTTGCATTTAATGGAGACGTTGCATTTAACGGAGACGTTGCATGCAACGGACACTTTGCAATTAACGGACACTTTGCATTTAACGGAGACTTTGCAATTAACGGAGACTTTGCAATTAACGGAGACGTTGCATTTAACGGAGACGTTGCATTTAACGGAGACGTTGCATGCAACGTCTCTACGATTACCCATTTATATTCTTGGTGGTGGTTCAAACGTTTTGTTCACGAGAGATTTTTACGACGTACTTTTTATTAAAAATAATATCAGCGGCATAAAAATCATTGAAGACAATAATGAAAAATTTTGCGTCTGCGAAATTGGTGGTGGTGAGAATTGGCATACATTTGTTTTGTGGGCGATAGAAAATAATCTCGGTGGCGTTGAAAATTTGTCGCTTATCCCAGGAACTGTTGGTGCTGCGCCGATACAAAACATTGGTGCTTATGGCGTTGAATTGAAAGATATTTTTGTTAAATTAGAAGCCATCAACCTAAAAACTTTTGAAACTAAAATTTTCACCGCAGATGATTGTCAGTTCGGTTATCGCGATTCGATATTTAAAAAAAAATTGAAAGGGGAGTTTTTAATTTCTAAAGTATTTTTAAAACTCACGCGCGCACCGCATCACAAACTTAAATTAGATTACGGCGATATAAAAAAATTTCTCGCCGCAGAAAATATTATTTCTCCGACTATTCGCGATGTATCAAATGCCGTCATACAAATTCGGCAATCGAAATTACCCGATCCAAAAATTATTGGCAACGCGGGAAGTTTTTTTAAAAATCCTGAAATTCCAGAATCGCAATTTGAATTGCTGAAGATACAGTTTCCAAACCTCGTAGGATTTAAAAACCTACAAAGTTTAAACATAAAAGTAGCGGCAGGTTGGTTGATTGAACAAGCGGGTTGGAAAGGTAAACGCTTTGGAAATGTTGGTGTTCATGCCGAGCAAGCATTGGTTTTAGTTAATTATGGCGAAGGCAAAAGTTCTGAGTTAATTGAACTTGCAACACAAATTCAATCTTCCGTTTTTATAAAATTTGGCATTTCGTTAGAGACCGAAGTTAATTTTGTTTAACTACAATTTAAACTTACTCGCTTTAGTTTTAAAAACTAAAGTGAGTAAGTTTTTTTCTCAACGATAAACACAAAGAATGCCCTATTTGAATTTTGTAACTCTACTGTCTTTAATCACACCTTTCCAGTTCATTCCAAAACCAAAATCATAAGAGTTTCCCTCTGAATCTTTGTAGCAATTCAAATCGAAAGGAACATCTTCAGATTGTTTTTCTACAGTTTTCATATCGGCGGGCATTTGCATAGGCAATAACGCCGATGGCTCTGACTTTCCTGAAATAATATCTAATAAAACTTGATTTTGAACGCCAAAATTTATTAAAATAACGGAAGCGTCTTTTTCAATTTCACTAAAAATCATTGGATTT
The DNA here is from genome assembly GCA_043786955.1 of Saprospiraceae bacterium. GTDB lineage: Bacteria > Bacteroidota > Bacteroidia > Chitinophagales > Saprospiraceae > JAAFJT01. The sequence continues at coordinate 3,142 of JAYVVO010000446.1, read as the reverse complement.
GTGGTATTAACAGAAACTATGACGGGCTTAGTTTTCATTTTACTTTTCGTATCCACAACTAATTGTGCATCGGTCGCATTGGAAGTTTTAGTGGATTTATTTTTATAACCGCGATCTGTAAATTTTTCTAAAGGGTCACCGCCCGCGATACTTTTTTCACGCGCATCGGTTGCCGTATAGTCGCCATATTGCAAACTGATTGGTATATAACCGTTACCACCATTTTTCAAATCTGCTGCGTCATAACCTATAGTAGCAACAGGGTTTTGAATAAAAACCAAAGCAAAATCAGCTTCATCGGGATTATCAGTTACGTTGAAATATTTTTTTACTAAGTCTAAACTTACAGGATAATCGCTTGAAGAAGGTATCGCCTGGCCTAAAAAATTGCGGCTCGCTGGCACGAAGCGCTTCGGCACATACACAGTTTTTTTAGTGGCGAAAGGTAAAACTTGTCCTTGATTTTTCAACATCACAACTGATTTTAATTGCGCTTCGTAACCAGCTTTCATGAACTCTGACTTGCCCACAATAGTTTTTGTTTCATTGGGGTCTAAATATGGGTTTTCAAAAACACCTACACGAAAAATATTTTTCAGCAATCTTACAGCAGATTGTTCCATTCGAGTGCGCATTTTAACTTCACCAAATTCTTTCACACCTTTCTGATAGGCTTCGAGTATGGGTTTCGCATCATTGTTTCCACCAAATTGATCAACACCCGCCATCAAAGCTTTATAATGTCTATCAGTTTCACTGAGAGTTTCAACGCCCCACGATCTACCATCTAAAAAGCTATCCAAAACTTTATGTTCTTTAGTCGCGCTCCAATCGGTACAAACCACGCCATCGTATTTATATTTGGTGCGCAATAAATCCGAAATAATATATTTATTGAAGCTGTTGCCGACATTTTCCCCATTTTTAGTGTCTTGATTCCAAGAAATAGTATAATAAGGCATCACAGCCGAAGCCATTTTAGTTTTTCCTTTTAATTTAAATGCACCTTCTGTAAATGGAATAAAGTGTTCCTTGAAATTATTTCCAGGGTAAACGGCGTATTTTCCAGATCCGTAATGCGCATCGCGTCCACTTTCACCCGAACCGCCACCAGGCCAGTGTTTTACCATGGTATTCACACTGCCTAAACCCCAACCTTCGGCTATTTCTTTTTCACCCAAGGAAGTTTGAAATCCATCGCAATATGCTTGTGCCAAAGCGGCTGAAAGAAGAGGGCTTTCGCCAAAAGTGCCATTGAACCGCGCCCAACGGGGTTCAGTCGCAATATCAACTTGTGGTGAAAGAGCGGTTGTAATGCCTAAAGCGCGATATTCTGACGCGGCAATATTACCGAATTTTTGTAATAAATCCGGGTCGAAAGTTGCCGCCATTCCGAGAGAACTAGGCCACATCGAAATTGCTCCACCTGCTGCTGCATCAAATTCAGCTTTAGCGACAGTAGCATGCCGTGGATCGGAACTATTGTTTGCTGGTATGCCTAATCCGACACTTTCGCAATATGCTTGCAATTTATTGTTCCATTGCGCCGCAATTTCAGGCGATTGCACCGTAGTAATCAAAACGTGCCTTAAATTATCTTCTTTCAAAAATTTCTTTTGCTGATCCGTTAAATCACTTGGGTCAACTTCACCCTCTTTAAAAGGTTTGCCATTATATGTTCCAGAAAAATAACCTCCTGAACGCGCCGGAATAGACTGATGCGCAGAGTAAAGCATTAAACCTGCTATTTGTTCCATACTTAGTTGAGAAGCTAAATCTTTAGCGCGCTTTTCATAAGGCAACCGCCAGTCTTCAAATTTATCGAGTTTACCATTTTTATTTAAGTCTTTAAATGATAGTCCATCAACGGTCAAAATTTTAACACCCGAATTCGGTGAATAACCTAAGGTTTGACCGCCTTTGTTTTTAATGAGAATAAATGAAAGGTCTTGGCTTACAACTTTTTTTGAAAAAAAGAACAAAACAAAAAATAAAAAGATAGGCTTACTAATAAAATTCATAATTTAATAAAATTGATTTAATATAAAATTGCTACGAATTTACGGATTACTATTCAATTAATCATATAATGCAGCTTTAAAAAAATAAAGATTTTAAATTTTACTTGCTTTTTGTAAAGTTTTGGCTTTACTGAACCCAAACGTCCTTTTTGCTGTTTAACGAGGATGAACAAAATTTTGAAACAGTTTAGAGAGCAACTCAAATCGCTCAAATATGTACCTGCGTTATTTAAATTAATTTGGCAGACGAATAAAGGTTACATGGTGGTGAATATTTCATTGCGCGTTTTGCGTTCAGCAACACCTGTGATGTTATTATTTATTGGCAAACAAATTATTGATACCGTCGTAGCAGCATTGAAAAGCAACGAGCCGACACATATTTTAGAAAACGCAACACTATGGCATTATATCCTTATTGAATTAGGAATTGTTTTTGTGTCCGAAATTCTCGGTCGCGGCATTGCGCTTTCCGAAAGTTTACTCGGCGATTTATTCGCAAACCAAACGAGTTTGGAAATTATGCGTCACGCCTCTACGCTCGATTTATTTCAGTTTGAAGATCCGATTTTTTACGATAAACTTGAACGCGCGCGCCGACAAACCACTGGTCGAACTGTTTTGATGTCGCAAGTTTTTGAACAGGTGCAAGATTTTATAACCATTTTATTTTTGGGTGTGGGTTTAATCGCATTCAGTCCTTGGTTAATTTTAATTTTATTGTTTGCTATCATTCCATCGCTTTTTGGCGAAATTTATTTTAACCAGAAACTCTATTCTCTGACTTTGGGTTGGACACCGCAACGCCGCGAACTCGATTATTTGCGCTTTATTGGCGCGAGCGATGAAACAGCAAAAGAGATTAAAATTTTTGGATTGGTGGATTTTTTAGTGGAGCGATTTAAAAAAATATCCGATAAATATTTTAACGAGAATAAAGATATTGCAGTGCGTCGCGCTGTTATTGGTATGTGTTTGAGCATTCTCGGAACTCTTGCTTATTATGGTGCCTACTTTTTTATCGTTGAACAAACGCTTGCTAAACTCATCACGCTTGGGACAATGACGTTTTTAGCAGGTTCATTCGAGCGGATGCGCTCGTTGCTCCAAAATATCATGCT
>JAYVVO010000445.1:0-9563 GCA_043786955.1 Saprospiraceae bacterium | reverse complement strand
TTCCTGTAATTTTTAAACTATCGTTAGCAAATACAGGAAATCCAGAAGAAATATCTGCTTTTCTAACCCAAGTTTGAGGCAGCGACAAAGTAATTTTGCCATTCGTTATCGTCACAGCCACTTGAACGGGTGGCGCGTCGGAAGCCGTTGAAAAATAAGTATTTGATAGCACATTGGGAGCGTTTGCAGTATTAAACGAAAAAGAATAAATAACAACTTCGCTAATTCCCACACCACCGCCTGTTAAATAATTTTTAGAAATTGTATAATTCCCGCTGAATTTAGGATAGCTGCCAAACATAGCACCCCAACCTTCACCTTGCGTTGCAGTATTTGTGAACGCCAAAGATGTCAATGCAAATCCATTATTTGTGTCGCGTTGACATAAACCTTGTTTGTAGGTTTTTGTACCTAACGTCCAGCCATCGGTTGGAATGGGTGTTACCATAGTTGTTGCATCTTTTTTACAACTAAAAATAAAAACAGTGGAAATAAAAGATGATAGAATTAAAATGTTTTTCATAGAGAGTTGATTTAAAAAATACAAAAACATAACGCGATGGTTAAAAACTTATTTTTACTTAACGCTTTGAATTGCGTCGTATTCGGCAATACACTTTAACTTTTATTTAATTTTTATTTCTTGTACTTTCTCATAAAACAAAGTCTAAGTTTGTATGAACTTCTTATTCTTCTTAAATAAAAGAAGTTTATGAAAAAAAATAAATTTTAAACATTAAGCTATTATGAAATTATTGGTGAAATTCAGTTTGCTATTGGTCTTATTTATTTCTGAACTCAGCATTTCAAGTTGCGGTGTAACAGCAGTTGTTTCTGCGCCAGCACCGCCGATTGCAGTTGTTCAACGCCAAACAATGGTTGAATATGTTGCTCCAGAATGGGCACCACCCGTTTATCATGGTGCGCGCTACTATTATATGCCCGATATTGAAACTTATTACGATTTACAAAACCGCGATTTTGTGTATCTCGATAACGGTCAGTGGTTATTTGCAAACACTTTGCCGAGTGCTTATGCAGGCTACAATTTAAATAATGGTTTTTCAGTGACGCTCAACGCCACCGTTTATCAACCTTGGTTGCATCACCAATATTACGTTTCAAATTATCCGCGCTATTATTATCGTAATGTTTATGCTTCTGATGATTATAGATATGTGCGCGGTTTTAACGAGAATGAAAGTAAACCAGTTTTTTACAGAGACGAAGAAAGAGCACGAGTTGATGCTGCGCGCGAACGTGAGCGACACAACAACGAAGAAAGAAGCAGACAAGTTTACGATGTTCACAAAAATGACAGACCTGTTGAACAACAACACGCGCAAGAAGTTAATAAAAATCGGAGCGACAATAACAATCGGAACGACAATAACAATCGCGCGAACACAACCATTATAATTAATAACACAAGATCGAATACGAACGGTAGTTCAAGCAATAATAGCAGTTCGAACCATGCGAACAACACGACAAATGCCAACGCGAATAATGCAAACCGCTTTAATAATACTAACGTTACGCCGCAGCACAATGAACGTCCTGCGAACGCACCGAATTATTCACGACCACCACAAGGAACTAACTATTATGGTAGAAATATTGGGCAGCCTGTAAAAGTTACGCCGAATATGCGCGTTGTAAAACCTGCACCGCAATCTGTGCCTGCAAAAGCTATGAAAGATGAAAGAATGCAGCACAACGAAAAAAATTAAGGTTTTCTTGAAAACTTTGTAAAAATTTTAACGAAAAAAATTAATAGAATGATTAATTTTGTTTGTCTTTAATTTTTACAAATTTACAACCAAAAATGATGTATCGTTTTATAGCTTTAGGGATTATATTTTTTGTTGCTAAACCCATCATTTTTTCACAAACTGCCATAGAGAATAATACTTCTTCGGCGTTAGAAAGTCTTATTGGTACAGAAATTCCGCGTCCGAACACAGTTGTTGTTAAACGCGCCGAAGTATTTCCACAGTCTTGGCAAGGCGAATATGCTGGCACGCTCGTTATATCTAAAGCACAGGGTGTTGTACAAGAAATTCCGATGCGAATGGTCATTAAACCGACGGATTCGGCGAACATTGTAGCTTGGAATATTATTTATGGCGCAGATTCTATCAAGGGTTTGCGCGATTATATTTTACGCACCATTGATTCGAAAAAAGGTTTGTACGTTTTAGACGAAAAAAATTCCATCGCTATGGAAAGTTACCTCATCGGTAATAAACTTTACAATAACTATGCTGTAGAAGGTAACGCTCTGCTCACAACTACCGAAAAGGTAGGCGATTCGCTTATTTTTGAAATAATTTTTGGAAAAGAAACACCCGTCAGTACAACGGGTGGCGAAAAAGTTAAAGCTGAAAATATTCCGTTGGTTAAAAGTTTTCCCGTTTTATTGACGCAAAAAGCGATTCTTAAACGCGTTAAATAAACTATCCTTCGCTAGTGTTGTGAAAACTAATTTTAGGAAACTGTTCTTGTACGGTGTTTAATATCCAAGCCGATTCGGCAAGAAAAACGGGTTCGCTGTGATTATCGTACGCTAAATCGCGGTAGCGACGTTCTTTAAATTCTTCCAATGCTTTTTTATCGGTACTTTTCACCCAAAGTGCTTTATATAAATTAACGGGTTCGTAATCGCAACTCGCAGTGTATTCGTGTTTTAATCGGTATTGAATGACCTCAAATTGCAGCGCACCGACCGTTCCAACAATTTTTCTGCCGTTAACTTGCCGAGTGAATAATTGCGCAACGCCTTCGTCCATCAATTGCTCCAATCCTTTTTGAAATTGTTTGGTTTTCAATGGATCTGTATTATTGACGTACCGAAATTGTTCGGGCGAAAAACTCGGAATGCCTTTGAAATGTAATTTTTCGCCTTCAGTAAGCGCATCGCCAATTTTAAAATTTCCCGAATCATATAAACCAACAATATCACCAGGAAATGCTTCGTCAACGACTTCTTTTTTTGCAGCCATAAAAGATGTCGGATTTGAAAACTGCATCAATTTATTTTGTCTGACGTGCAGATATTTTGTACCGCGCTCAAAAGTACCACTGCAGACGCGCACAAAAGCAATGCGGTCTCGGTGTTTCGGATCCATGTTCGCGTGAATTTTAAAAACAAACCCCGAAAATTTGGCTTCTTCTGGAAAAATTTCGCGCTCTTCCGTAAATCGCGGTAGTGGCGACGGTGCAATATCACAAAAGCAATTGAGCAATTCGTTTACTCCAAAATTATTCACTGCCGAACCAAAAAAAACGGGTTGTAATTTTCCTGCGCGATACGCTTCCACATCGAACGGATCGTAAATGGAATCTACCATTTCAATATCGTTGCGTAGTTGCGCGGCGGCGCGCTCATTAATTAACACGTCGAGTTGAGGATCGTTTAAATCGTCAATGATTATAACTTCGTCATCTTGTTTTCCGTGCGGGCGAAAAAGGACTAATTTTTTTTCATACAAATTATAAACGCCTTGAAACGTCCCACCCATACCAATAGGCCAACTCAACGGACGCACACGCAAACCAAGTTTTAATTCAATTTCATCAAGAATATCGAACGGATCTTGTCCTTCACGATCCATTTTATTGACAAAAATAATAATGGGCGTTTTGCGCATTTGAGACACAGCGACCAATTTTTCTGTCTGACTTTCTACTCCTTTGGCTATATCAACAACAACAATGACGGAGTCAACGGCAGTGAGAGTACGATAAGTATCTTCGGCAAAATCTTGGTGACCGGGTGTATCGAGAATATTTATTTTCAGATCGCGATAATCGAATGCCATCACCGACGTTGCTACCGAAATACCACGCTGCTTTTCAATTTCCATGAAATCGGAAGTCGCGTGGCGTTTTATTTTATTCGATTTTACAGCGCCTGCAATTTGTATCGCACCACCAAAAAGTAAGAGTTTTTCTGTCAGCGTCGTTTTTCCCGCATCGGGGTGACTTATAATGCCGAACGTGCGGCGGCGATGCAATTCTTCTGTGAAAGTCATATTACTGGCTCCGCCAATGATAAATTTTAAACCTAATCCAACTAAACATACTTCTGGAATTAACCCAGTTGAATATGTTTAAACTCAGTAACGGTTAAACCTTTGCTGATACTGTTTAAATAAGCAGTTACAGTTAACGAACCATCTTTCACGTAATCTTGATTCAAGAGCGTGAAATCTTTATAGAAACGATTTAATTTACCAAGCGCAATTTTTTCAACCATCGCTTCAGGTTTTCCTTCTTGGCGCGCTTGATCTTTACCGATTTCAATTTCTTTATTAATAATATCGCTCGAAACGCCATCTTTATCAACAGCAACAGGTTTCATAGCAGCAACTTGCATCGCTACATTTTTACCTGCTTCAATTTTATCTGGTCCTTCTTGATTTAAACACACAATCACTGCTGCGCGATTACCCATGTGAATATATGGAATCACTTGACCTTCGCCACCAGCCGTTTTGATAAACTGATAATCCACTAAATCTATTTTTTCACCCATAACACCTGTCTGCTCAGCAACTTTTTCTCCAATCGTAATACCTTCTGAAGTTGGGAGTGCGAGTAATGCCTCTTTGCTTTCAGGTAAATTTTTTAAAGCAATTTCTCCGAACGATTGGGCAAGCGCGACAAATTTTTCAGTCTTCGCTACAAAATCTGTTTCGCAAGAAAGTTTAATCACTACACCGTTGTTGCGGTTGCTGGAAGTAAGCGCTAAACATACGCCTTCTTTTGTTTCTCGATCGGCGCGTTTAATAGAAAGTTTTTGTCCGTTTTTACGCAAGAAATCAATAGCGCCTTCGATGTCGCCATTCGAATTTTCGAGTGCTTTTTTACAGTCAGACATACCTGCACCGGTCATGTCACGTAATTTTTTGATATCGTCGAGTACTACTGCCATGATATGGTTTAAATTAAAATTTTAAAATGAATTTTTTTCAAAAAGCAAAAGAGGAAGTAAAAAAGAAGAGCAAAATTCAAAAGGCAAAAACCGAATTACTCAAACTGGTTTTTGCCTTTTGCCTTTTGCAATTTGTCAATTGAATTAGGCCTCTTTAGCTGGTGCCGATTTTTGTTTTTCGCGTTCTTCCAAACCTTCTTTAATGGCAGAAGTAACATATTGCGTAATCAAGGCGATTGATTTGGAAGAATCATCATTCCCTGGAATCGCAAAGTCCACGCTATTCGGATCGCAATTTGTATCAACCATACCAAAAGTACGGATGCCTAAACGTTTCGATTCTTTCAACGCAATGTGTTCGTGTCCGATATCAACAATAAATACTGCTGCCGCACGACCTGTTAAGTTCGCCACACCACCCAATACTTTTTCAATTCTGTCGCGCTCACGCGTCATCATCATGCGCTCTTTCTTCGTGATATTGGTTACGTTTTCATCATTTAATAATGAATCCAAATTTTGCATTTTCTTCACCGAGCGTTTTACCGTCGAAAAGTTTGTCATCATTCCACCCAACCAACGCTCTGTCACAAACGGCATAGATACGCTCATCGCAGCTTGTTTAACAATATCGCGTGCTTGTTTTTTAGTAGCAACAAACATAATTTTACCGCCGCGTAATGCAATTTGCTTTAATGCTAAGGCAGCTTTTTCGGCATTTTCAATCGTGCGATTCAAATCTATTAAATGAATACCTTTATGTTCCGCAAAAATATACGGTTGCATTTTCGGATTCCATTTGCGTTTCAGGTGACCAAAATGTGCACCTGCTTCGAGTAATTCTTTATTATTGAGCTTTTCCATGTGTGGAGAAAAACGAAAAAAAACGTGTGAAATAAATTTTTAAAAAAAGTGTTTCTGACAAAACTGCAAACAGTGTAGCAGTGCCGACATTAACGCTTCGAGAACTGGAAACGTGCACGCGCTTTTGGGCGACCGTATTTTTTACGCTCAACCGCACGTGGATCGCGCATTAAGAATTTCTTCACCTTCAATGGTTTTCTGAATTCTTCGTTCGTCAGAACCAAGGCACGTGAAATTCCCATGCGAACTGCTTCCGCCTGTCCTTTGAAACCACCGCCGTGTACGTTTACTAAAATATCGTACGCAGATGCGACTTCAACGGTTGTTAATGGGTCAAGAACGGAATGCGTAACATGACCGACTGTGAAATATTCGCGGTAATCTTTACCGTTCACAGTTATTTTGCCTTCACCTTTGCGCAAAAAAACGCGGGCTACGGCTGCTTTTCTTCTTCCTACGGTTACTATTTGTTCCATGAACTTTTTTTAGAACGCTATTTAAAAACGCGTACTTTTTAATACGTGTTGAAAATTATTTTAAAGGTTTTGGCATTTGCGCCGCGTGTGGATGCTCAGGACCCGCATACAAATTCAATTTTTTAATTTGTGCGCGACCTAATTTTGTTTTGGGCAACATACCGCGAATCGCTTCTTCTAAAATAGAAGTAGGCTTCTTCGCCATTAAAGTTTTTGCCGCCACGTGTTTTTGTCCACCTGGATAGAGCGAATACGAGATGTATTCTTTTTGATCCATCTTTTTACCTGTGAAACGCACTTTCTCTGCGTTTACAACAATCACAAAATCGCCCGTGTCTATGTGCGTTGTGAAAGAAGGTTTATTTTTACCGCGTAGAACGGCAGCTATTTTGGTTGCAACACGACCTACTGTTTCGCCATCGGCATCAACAATAAACCATTCGCGACCTTTAACCGCTTCTTCGTTACTTACACTTCTTGTCTGTTGTGTCAACTTTACCATTGCTGAAAATATATTTTGCAGAGATTTTTACCTGCCTCTTTTAAATGCGGTGCAAAAGTAATACTTCTCAAACTATTTTGCAAGCCTTGATAAAAAATATTTTTTAAGCATCCGCTACAACGCGCTGATTTTCAGTGCATTTTTCGATAAAAATTTTTATTGAACCGCGCTAAGTGTTTAGTTTTTAATATTTTGAAGAAAAAAAATGACTCGACAAACTATCTATCGAATTTTTAAAATATTTTTCAGAAAGAACCATAAATTCTATAAATAGCCTATTTTTGTAAAAAAATTTCTGTTTTGATAATTGCAAATCCAATTTACGATGTCGTTTTTAAATATCTTTTAGAAGATATGGACATCGCACGCGAGTTACTGAGCATTATTTTAGATGAAGAGATTGTATCGCTTGAAGTTAAACCTCAAGAGCGGGCGTATGAAATCGCAGAAGATAAAATCAGGATTTTGCGTTTTGATTTTAAAGCTGTCATAAAAAATAGAGATGGCGAATTGAAAAACGTACTCATGGAATTGCAAAAAGCAAAGCCTTCGTTTGATATTATCCGATTTAGAAATTACTTAGCCCAAAATTATGCTTCAACAGAAACGATAATTTCCAAAGAAGGTAAAACCGAAAAATGGGTTCTGCCTATTATCAGTATTTATTTTTTAGGTTTTCCGTTAGACAAAGTTCATAATGCTGCATTTAAAATTAATCGCGAATATATTGATATTATTACGGGTGACACAATTCACAAAAAAGAAGATTTTGCTGAATTTTTGACGCACGATTGTTATATCATTCAGCTACCGCATCTCGAAAACGAAAAACGCAACAAATTAGAACGCGTTTTACAGGTGTTTAACCAAGAGTATAAGCTGAAAGACGAACATTTTATGTTTTTCGAGACGGACGATTCTGATACTTTAGTTAATAAAATGGCAATTAGATTAGCACGTGCTGCTGCTAACGAAGAAATGCGCTATCAAATGGATTTTGAAGATGAGTTTAACCGAGTGATGCAGCGTAATTTAGATGAGAAAAATCAAATAATAGCCTTCCAAGCACTTGAATTAGAGGCTAAAGATCAAGCATTGGAATTAGCCCATAAAAATGCAGAAGCAGAACGAAAAAAAGTAGATGAACTCCTTCTTAGAATTGCTGAATTAGAAAAGCAGGGCAGGAAATAAAATAGGTATTAGTTTTTCTTAAGCTTGGGTATTTCAAATAAAAATTTTATCGTTCAAAAAAGATAAAATTTCTTCGGGTAAAATTTTATGAAACGCTTCGCGATCGAAACCTTCGGGATCGGTTGAGGGCAAAAAATTTAGATTTTTCATAGTCGCAGGAAATGGACTGAGAAAAGAAAAATGTCCCGCATTAATAATTTTTCGGAATGTTATTTGAGATTTATCAGTAATGCCATTTAAAATAATATCGGCATTCCACAGCGGTGTTACAGCGTCATGTTCGGCGCTGTAAAGCAAAATCGGATTTTAACTTTGGCTAAATTATTTTTAAACCAACCCGCACCTGGTGCCATTAAAACAATCGCTTTAATGCGTGCATCGGACACCACTTCTACTTTTTGCCCTTCACGCGTATATGGAATGCCGCCAGCCAAAGCTAACGCAGTGCAACCTCCCATCGAATGACCGATGACCGCAATTTTTTCGTATAAAATCTTTTCGCTGAATCTCGTATCGGAAAGTATTTTATCAATCGTAAGACTTACGTGGCTTGGACGGTTTTGCAAATTCTCTGTCGTGTTTTCCAACGCATTATTATTGCGATTATTTCCACAATGCTCAAGCATTGCCACAACATAACCGTGCTTGGCTAAATATAAACTGATTGTGCGATACAACAAATGCGAGCCTCCACTACCGTGCGAAATAATTATCAACGGAAATTTTCCTCCCATCATTTTTGCATCCAAACAAACATCCATCCTATAAGGTCCGAATGCTGTTGGCGAAGAAACTTCATTCGTAGGATAATGCAACAAAACAGGAAAAGAAATTCCTTTCGCTTCATCAGTGACTTCCGAATGTGCAGAGCCTACAAAAATTTTTGAAGAGTTAATGTTCATTTTGAGAAAGAAGTTATCGAAAGTATTAGGCTTCAACTGATTTTTAATGAAGAGCTTGTTTTAAATTATTTTATTTCGCGACAGAAGGCTATTTCCCAAATTATTCAGCAAATTTAGAAATTGATTTCATTAGATATTATTCAGAAAATTAATTTTGTACTATTTTTATATTCTCGATAAGGGCTTACTACTCTTAAATTATGTAAAGCACAAGCGACGACCATAATTTTATCTCTAAGCTCAAAAGAATGTAATCGAAGCGTGTTTTTTACTATTTTGAGTCTTTTTACGCCACTATTAGCGTGTTCTATGACAACTCTAAGTTGACTGAGCATTCTATTATAAATTAATTGCGAAAACGTAAGCTTATGTTTTTTTGAATTTTTAAATGGCATTTCTACGACGACATCTTTTGGATAGTGTCCTATAAAACCCAAATCTTGGCGTATTACACTTGATTTTGGCAATATAACTGGATATTCTTCTGCAATTTTTTTGTCGTGCATGCTGCCACTCTCTGTTGGTGATAAATAATGTACATATTGTGTATCATCACATAAAAGGTTGTTTTTTAATTTATGCTTTTTTTTTACCACTATAATCAATTTCTTGTGCATCGATAGCCGTATTTCGTTGAATATCGCGCTCCATGCCATCATAAGTGAATATTTTAGTGGCGTGGTCTTTCA
>JAYVVO010000444.1:0-3422 GCA_043786955.1 Saprospiraceae bacterium | reverse complement strand
TATTCTTAAAACCAAGAGTTTTTAAAAATACAAATTGGAAAAAAAATCGTCAGCATGAATGGTCTTATATAGTTGTTGCGCTCCTATCTGTCGATTTTGTCGTTTTTAGAATGGCTGAAATACAGTCGTTCAGAAAATTACAATTCACTAAAGAATTCATCAATGTTGAAACTCATATTTTTCCTACTTCCTATTTAAAGAATGAAAACCCTTTCTTAGATGGAATATTAAAAACTGGAATTGAAATTGTTTGAGTTAGGTAACACTGATAAGATTGTAAAACCTTTTAGGAGAGCAATACATTGCTACTGGAACTAATAAAAGTGTAGCGAAACTTAAAATTCTAAAGTGCTGTCCGACACGGTAAGAATGCCAACCTAATATATCCGATCCATTGAATGGCGAATAAACAATCATGCTAATAACAAAAATAGCAAAAACAATTTTGTATCCTAATGAGTTTACCTTTTTAAATGTAACGACATAAAAATAAAGCAAGTAGCACACCAAAGGGCAACACAACAGAAAACCATATTTGTTTTGATGTGGCATTATTAAAGGAATAATGAAGCAGAAATACGCGATTTCCCAAAACGATTTGATTTTATTATTTTCTTGTTCAAAGGGTTTGGATTGAAAAAAATATAATGATAACGCCAACAACCCAATTCTTGCAACATTTACTAAGGTGTTTACAGTTGAGAAACTCCAACTAACAAAATTCTGTTTATAGGGTAACTCGCCATTAGTCGGCATTAAATAGACCGAAAACATGCTCGTTAAATCGTGAAAACCTAAAACTTCAGCAATAACTAATTCAGAATTATTAGGGTTAATGAGTAAAATCCAATTCTGGATTAAAAAGAAATTGTAATCGAAACCGATAAAAATACCTGGCAGTATGAGCAATGCGATAAAAGTGAGGAGCGTATTTCCCAACATTTTGAAATGACCCCGATAAAACAAATATGGGAGTATTAAAAGCGGCATGAGTTTAATGATGCTAACAAAACCTAAAATTACTCCTGCTAAAAATGGATTGCCTTTATCGTTTTGATGTAATGATTCTAAAATCCCCCAAAGCAACAAAGCTGTAATTTGAATCAGCGTGATATTATTAAGGATAAACTGTACTGAAAAAATAATGCATAACCACACCCAAAGTTTTTTTTGTTTTCGAGAAAAACCTGAAAAATAGAGATATCCTTCAATAAGTCTAAAACTACGGTAATAGAGTAAAACTGATATTAGCGACCAGCCAACTTTTGCTACAATAGGTGTTTTAAAAAATGGAATGAGTATTAAGGCAAAAAAAGGACTATAATACCACTGAAAGCCACCCGATCTAAAACTGCTGTAAATGTTTTCATGTAAGTAAAGTCGTTGTGCTGCATCGATAAAAACATTGAAATCGCCGTCAAGACCACCTTTAATTGCACAAAAAAGTACTGAGATAGTAGCTAAAGTAATCCTAACAATTTTGTTGTTAAATTCAGGCTTTCCTCTTTCTATTCTAAAGTTCATTAATAAAAGAATTAAACTGCAAAATTACATTGAAACTATCATAGTTCTATCATGCCCGATATTCTAAAATGTATTTCTATAAAATGGGTGTAATAAAAGTAAAATTCCTGCGGCCTTTTAAGCCGCAGGAATTAAAATTATGGTTCTTCCGTAAGGATGAACCATAATTATTTTAGTTAGAATAAGTAATATTTCCAGAAGGAGGAGTGCCGCTATTGCCATATTGGTAGTAAAAAGTAAAGTTCCAATCCGTCAAACAAAAATCACCTGATTCGGGACCATTGTATGGTCCAACCGAAGTATAACAACTTGTTACCTGCCAAAAATTGTAATTATTTTTTTGACCAAGAGAAGTGTTTAATGGAACGGTTACATTAACGGGAGTTCTTCCAAAAGGGCCATCTATATTATAAGTAAAGTGCGCTTGCCCGTTCGCTTGCATATAATGCGTCCAATCTGAGTGCCAATATCCACTTGAATTTTTTCCTTCGAATTCAAGCCAAATATCAAGATAGTACTCAAAAAAGTCACCAATATTCGGGTCATTCATTAGATATTCTCTATGCCAAACATATCCCGCTGACCTGTAATTTGAGCCATGTGTTAAAAGTACTGTAGAATTATCAGGATAACATGTACGGAATATCGGTTTATTATCGCTAAATTTATTGTACACAATTTTATCGCTTTTCAGAATCTCAAAGTCTGAATTTAAATTGGCTAAATAAAATTCTTTGTTAATACTAACAACACCATTAGAGGTGAATTTGTACACCATTTTACTAATTGATAAAAACCCATTTTTATTAGCAACAAGACTAATTGGTAGTGTTGTTATGGTTTCAAAGATTGTGTTTTGACCTTCCACTTGAATTATTTGTGCTAAATTTTTGTATTGCTCTCCAACACGATCATTTTTTATTACATTCGCAAATTTTGATTCAACTAAATTTAAAAACTCTAAATGATGAGACTCAAACCCAGAAAACTGCAGATTTATCCATTTTGGATCGAGTGTCATATTTCTGCTAATTAGTGCTAAGGCTGAATCAAAATCTGCCTTTGTTTTAAACTTCAGCATACCGTTCTCAAAAGTTACATTTTTAAGACGCAAATCCGAATTGGGAACTACTTGGCTAATATTTTGAGGTTCTGAATCATTTTTATTACAAGAAATGATAAAAACTATAAAACTTAGTAAAAATAAAAATGAGGAAATTTTAAAAATCTTTTTCATAAAAAAAACGTTTTAGAATTAAATAATAGTGGTGAATATCTCATTTTAACGTTTTACGAAGAATGAGACTGCGCAATGTTGAAGCCCGCAAAAGTTTTTGACATTGCCTAATTGCTGTTTCCCGCATCAGCTTTGCTAATGCGGGATTTTTTATTTTTTCTTTTATGGACTCATTTTGGCGCATTTTTAAATTAATAAATTAATAAATTCGTTTAAACACATTTCTTAGCAAGGGTTATTAATGCCCCTTTTTGTATTTTAAACTGAAGTATCGTCAACAATTACAATTCCAAGTAATTGAAGGAACAGAAAATAAATAGGAGTCATAAATTTGTCGTTTTAGTTGTGATTTAATTTTTTTTGGAAACTATAACATATTTTTGAAAACCTTAACTTGATTATATTACAAAATTACTGGGATAATTTTCGTGCAGCAACAACTTTTCAGCACGAAAATTTGAGTTCAAATTCGAGCAAAAACGGGTAAAAATCTTCGCAATAAATTAAAAATCAAGTTATTAAGCTTGAAGCGTAAAGCGTGAAGTGTGAAGCGTGAAGTGTGAAGCGTGAAGCGTGAAGTGTGAAGCGTGAAGTGTGAAGCGTGAAGTGTGAAGCGTGAAGCGTGAAGCGTGAAGCGTGAAGCGTGAAGCGTGAAGCGTGA
>JAYVVO010000443.1:0-3428 GCA_043786955.1 Saprospiraceae bacterium | reverse complement strand
CTGAAAATACGCGATCGAAATCCGCTTCATTCGTATTTTCTGCATTTCCAATATGGGCTATTCCTGCATTATTAACTAAAATGTGGATAGCCTCGATAGAATCAATAATTTCTTTAACTTGGCTTTGATGTTCTACATTGCAAACATGCGCTACAGCGTGACCTCCTTGTGAACGAATATCCCCAATTGTTTCAGCCGCTGCGTCTACATTCAGTTCTATGATATGTACATGAGCGCCTTGTTGGGCAAAGAGTATGGAAATCGCTTTGCCTATACCGCTTCCGCCGCCAGTTATAACCGCCACCTTATTTTTTAAACTGAACATATAGTTTTGAATTTGACCTGTTTTGAAAAAAATTATGATGAATCGCGCCGTGCTAATTAATGTGAATCGCGTTGTATATGAGCACCTGAAGATCCTTTTAAATAATCAAAATCTGCACCTTCTTCTGGTTGTAAAACGTGTTCAATAAATTGTTGTGTATAGCCGCGTGTATATCCCAAATTAATAGGAACAAATTTACTTTTCCTTTCCAATAATTCAATTTCGCCAACGTGTAAATGTAAAATTCTTTGGGCTACATCGAGCGTAATTAAATCGCCATTTTGAACGAAAGCCAAAGTTCCGCCCAAAGCTGCTTCGGGAGAAACGTGTAAAACGACGGTTCCAAAACCTGTTCCGCTCATTCTGCCGTCGGAAATGCGCACCATGTCTGTAACACCTTTCTGAATGAGTTTAGGGGGCAATCCTAAATTACCCACTTCTGGCATGCCTGGGTAACCTTTTAATCCCACGTGTTTTAAAACTAAAATGCTGGTTTCATCAACATCCAAATCAGGGTCATTAATGCGGGCTTTATAATCGTCAATTGTTTCAAAAACCACAGCTTTACCCGTATGTTTCATTAAATGCGCACTCGCTGCTGAGGGCTTAATAACAGCACCGTTTTCACACAAATTACCTTTCAAAACCACAATGCCAGAAACAGCATTGAATGGATTAATTAGTTCTGAAATCACTTCTGAATTATAACATTCGCTCTGGGAATAATTTTCTTTCATACTTTTTCCATTCGCAGTGATGCAATTCAGATGCAAGCGTGGAAATAAAGCTTTTATAACAGCTGGCAGTCCGCCAGCGTAATATAAATCTTCCATAAAATACTTTCCCGAAGGTTGCAAGTTAACCATTAATGGAATATCAGCTGAATAGGTATCTAAATCTTGTAGATTCAAATCAACGCCTACTCTTCCTGCAATTGCCAATAAATGAATAGCAAAATTGGTAGAACCACCCACTGCCGCATTGACTTTGATGGCGTTTTCAAATGCTTTACGCGTCAAAATATCGGAAGGTTTTATATCAGCTTTTACCATTTTTACAATCTCTCTACCTGTTAAATGAGCCAATACCTTTCGGGCAGAATCTGGTGCTGGAATCGCTGCATTTTGTGGTAAAGAAAGACCTAAGGCTTCTACCATGCAAGCCATAGTTGAGGCAGTTCCCATAACTGCGCAGTGTCCGTCACTTCTGCACATACTCGATTCCACGACGACCATTTCAGCATCAGACATTTTATTTATACTATTTAGTGCACTGAAACGCCAAACATCGCTTGTGCTGATGCTTTCTCCTTTATATTTTCCTGTCAACATCGCCCCACCTGATAATACAATCGTTGGAATATTTACACTACAAGCACCCATTACCAAAGCAGGTGTAGTTTTATCGCAACCACACAATAAAATAACTCCATCTATCGGATTGGCGCGAATGGATTCTTCTACATCAATACTAACTTGATTTCGATAGAGCATAGCGGTGGGTTTCATCAACGTTTCACCCAATGACATGACGGGAAATTCGACAGGTAAACCACCTTGTTCTATAATACCGCGCTTAACTATTTCTGCTAATTCTCTGAAATGAGAGTTGCAAGGCGTTAACTCTGACCAAGTATTGCAAATCCCTATAACGGGCTTTCCATTTAATTCGTCTTGCGGAATGCCTTGTTTTTTAAACCATGCACGATAAATAAAGCCATCTTTTCCCGTGCGTGAAAACCATTCTGCACTTCTTAATTTTTTTTCTTTCATTCTATTGAGCGTAATAATTGAAAACTTATAGAGGAATATAATTTTCCTTTCTAATAAGGTGGAATACCGACTGAACTCCAGCCGCCATCAATAATTAAATTTTGCCCCATGATTTGTCTTGAAAAAGGCGACACCAAAAACAAGGCAGCATTGGCAATATCGGAAGTCGTAGCGGCTCTACCGGAAGGTGTTATTTTTGACCAAATTATTTCAAAATCCGCATCGTCTGACTTAGTGCGCTCGGTGAGAGTCGCGCCAGGCACAATAGTATTGATATTAATTTGGTGTGGTGCTAAGTCAATAATTAAATTTTTTGCCAATTGGTCAATACCGGCTTTGGTCATGCCATACGCTGCTAAAAAAGGATGAGCTATATGACCCGTCGCGGAAGATGTCAATAATATGCTACCGCCATGACCTTGCAAAACCATTTGTTTTGTGGCGGCTTGTATTAAGAAAAAAGTTCCAAAAAGATTAACTTGCAATAATTTCTGCATTGATTCTGGGCTGTATTCCAGAAAATTACCGAAAGTAGTGATACCAGCATTGGCGATCAAAATATCTACCTTTTTAAAAGTTTCAACCGCAAATTTAACAATACCTTCAATGATTGGCATCGTAGAAATATCTCCACTAAATGCTTCGCAAATTCCGCCTTGTGCTTTTATTTTTTCGGCTGCACTCTGCGCGCACTTTTCATCAATATCATTTAGAACTACTTTAGCGCCTTGCATCGCCAATTGGAGAGCTATCTCGAAGCCAATGCCAATGCCTGCTCCGCTTATGATAGCTACTGTGTTGGTAAAAAGTTTCATATTTTATGAAAGTTGAACTACCCTATTTGTTGAAATAGGAGCTTTGAATTGACCGTTGGCAATGAACTATGCGTTCACGCACGTTTGAGCTTGTTGTCCTAAACCTTCAATAGCAAGAACGATCTTATCACCTGCTTTTAAAAATTGTTGTGGCTTTTTACCCATACCAACGCCTGGTGGTGTACCTGTTGAAATTAAATCACCTGCTTCAAGTGTCATGAATTGAGAAAGATAATGGACTATAAAATAGCAATCAAAAATCATTGTATTGGAATTTCCTTTTTGCATTTCAACGCCATTCACTGACAAAGTCATAGAAAGATTATGAACATCTTTAAGCTCGTCGGGCGTTGCTAAAAAAGGTCCTAACGGATTAAACGTATCACACGATTTGCCTTTTGTCCATTGCCCACCGCGTTCTAATTGAAACGCCCTTTCTGATACATCGTGTGAAATGCAATAACCTGCGATATGCGTTTTAGCAGCTTCAACGGAATCTAAATATCGCGCATCCTT
>JAYVVO010000442.1:0-9574 GCA_043786955.1 Saprospiraceae bacterium | reverse complement strand
AGATAAAAACTAAAAACAGGACGCAATGTCATTAATAAATTTGTTTAAGTTGATGTGTTTGATTTGCAGATAACTTTTATGCAAAAAACGCTGCACACTCGATTGTGATTATTGTTTCTTTTTTTAATGCATGAATTTACACCTTTGCAATTGATGGAGAAAATCTCATTATCTCAAAGCAAATTTTAAAAACAAATTGATGATGCAAACTACTTTTGCCAAACTGTCGTTTTAGTATTAAATTCATTCATTTATTGCTAAAAAATATACAATGCGCTTGCATCCAATTTTTTTTATTACTTTTTCGATTATACAATTAACATTTAAACTGAGTGCGCAAGCGGTTGATTCTATATATAAAGTGGAAGATTTAGATATTCATACGGTTCAGTTTGCTAATGTTTTTGATGGTTCAGGTTCGACGGTTATTAGTTTAAAAGAAGGTGGCACTTTGACGTTACACTTTGACGATTTAAATACGTCGTTGAAAAATTTTAACTATACCATCGAACAGTACGATCGTGATTGGAAACCTTCACGATTAGAAAAAGCGGAATACTTACAAGGGTATTTGGAAGATAAAATTATAACTTACCAAAATGCGCAAGCGACAAATATTCCGTTTGTGCATTATCAAGTTTCTGTGCCTAATGAAAATATGCGCATTTCTAAATCAGGAAATTATTTGCTGCGCGTGTTTTTAGACGACGATAATAAGACTACAATTATTACGCGGCGTTTTATTGTCATCGAGCCGCTTGTAACAGTTTCGCCACTACAATCGTTCCCAAATGCTTTAATTTATAATACACATCACGAAGTTCATTTTCAAATTGATTATAAAAATTTTAAAATTTCTAACCCAAATAATGAAATTCGTGCAACAGTTTTACAAAATGATAGATGGGATAATGCAAAATATACGCGCGCACCGCAATATATTCAAGGTGAATCAATCATGTATGATTACGCAGATACATTTGCATTCAACGCTGGTAAAGAGTGGCGTTATTTAGATTTACGCAGCACGCGCTTTCGGTCGGAGCGCGTTCAAACTTTAAATAAAGGTGAAGAAACTTGGAATTACACATTATTCGCTGACGTTGATCGCTCGCATCAAACTTACATTTATTATCCAGATATTTCTGGAAAGTTTTTTATTAACACTACTGACTATAACAACTCCACGCTACCGCAAGAAATTATTGCAGATTACGTGAACGTCAATTTTTTTCTGGCTAAAAAAGAAAAAATAGAAGACACAGAAGTTTATCTTTTTGGGGCTTTCAGCGATTGGAAAATTGATGACAGATTTAAATTAGAATTTAATGAGCAGAAAAAAATTTATACAAAATCGGTTTTATTGAAACAAGGTTTTTATAATTATTTTTATGCCACTACACACGGTACTGATAAAGCCTACGATATTTCAACTTTAGAAGGCGATTGGTATGGCGCGCAAAACGATTACACCGTTATTGTTTATTTTCGTCCGTTTGGTGCGCGGTATGATAGAATCATTGGTTATCTGAAATATAAAATTCAGGCACAATAAAAAAAAGAGACTTCTCTGCGTGAGAAGCCTCTTTTTTTCTTTCAAATGCAAAATTTATGCACCAGCATAAATTGGATTTTTTGCACTTTCTGATTTAGCCAATGCGTAAACTACAAAACCGAATCCGATTTTGTTGATAGCATCACCTACATTATACACTAAATCTAATGAACTACTTGATGCAAATAGTCTAGCACCGTCTGGTCCTAACCATCCACCAGGCATAGCCATGTAACCGAGTGGGTAAATTGCCCAACCGACTAACACGAACCAACCTAAAGAACTGATTGCTTTTTTAACGGCAGGGTTGTTTGACGCTGCTGCTAATTTTGCTGCCTCACCATACCAAGCAGAGTACAAAATGTACACATAACCGATGGATGAAATCGCACCATACATTACTGAGTGAACCATTTTGTTTGGTGCTTTATCAACGAATGCCTCGCCGATGTAACCTGCTACTAACATTAATACAGCTGCTCCAATGAGTTTCCACATAAAATCTTTGCCAGCACCAGCTGGGCGAAGCAATAAGTAAAACTCAACACACATTAAAGGCACAGTTAAAGTCCAGTCGATGTAACGCAAAGCAGTTGGTGTCGTGTGGGTAGATACGTAATAATCACGCATGTAGTAATAGTGTACTGCGGCAATGCCGGTAATTAATCCTGAAACGAGTAACGACAAGCGCCATTTCACGTCAACAGAATTGCGTTCAACAAAAAAGAAAACGGATGAGGCTAACATCGCCATGTAGCCAATGAAAAAAGTGAATGCGACTGGATCATCCTTCGGAATGATCATGACATCTAAGAAAAACTTTTGCATAGAAAAAATGTTAAAAATTGAACAAATTGGTAAACGTTCTAAAATCAGAACAAGAGTTGATTAAAATAGTTCATTCGCAAATAAAGATTTTTAAATTTTATTTTTTACAAACTATAATTTCATTTTTGTTTAATTGCATTAAACAAAAATCACTTTTAGATTTAAGTTATTTCGCCAGAATACATATTGTGCATTACTAATAAATGCGGTAATGTAATTGTTGAAATGAAAATGAAAATTAGCATAGTTGGGTCGGATTCAAAGAATTTATTTTGCCAGCAAATATAACTCAAAATTAGAAAAAAGAAAGCAAGAATTGTAAATGGTATAGTTTTTATCCATGTTTTTATAAATGCTTCTTTAAAATTTAAATTTGGGAGTATATAACTTGATATAGTTTTGAATGCTATTATGCTGTGCCAAAAAGCAAAGTACAAAGTGAATCCTAAAAGAATAGGCAACTTCGAAACAATGATTAAAACTAAAAGCGGCAACAGAATGAAATACCAATTATAAAGCGATTTAGGTTTTTGGCTGATGATAAACAAAATTGAAAAACTTAAAAACAAGATACCTAAAGCTATATTCTTGTGTTCGCATAAATTTGAAAACGCAGATAATGTCCAACTTTGTGGCGGAATTATTGTGGTGAGAATGCTCTTGACTTCACTGCCATTATTTAATAGTAGAAAAGCTAAAACCACATTACCCCAAATGAATCGTATTATACCACTCGAATAAATATTTCCTTTGTTTAAGGGTATATCTGTTTCACCAAAATGCCAAGCAGAAATTCCTAAAAAAAAAATTAAACTCGTCTCAGGAAGTAAAAACCAAGAGATCGCATAAATTAGAATAGTTGCTACATAGCGCGTAATAAAACCTACTAAACTAAATTTTTTCTTTTGGAAATTTGCATTTTTTTCTTCAACTAAATGATCAATAGCACCATGCGGAATACCTGTAAAAATTAAGGCAATTACTAAAATAAGTAACTGATTTTGGAAACTAATAGGCGAGAACACCTGAAACAGTACGGATACCGCCAGAATTAAAGCTGTTAAAATGGATTTGAAGTATATAGTTTTCATAATCTTTTATCGTCTTAGATGTTTTAAAAACGGATACCAAGGCAATGAACTTAGAATGGATATGTCTTCGAGTAAACTGGTTTTTTCGTCCAAAAATCGAATAATTGCGCCAATAGAATTTTTTTTGAAGAGTACTTTAAATATTTTAGCACCTCTAAATGGTTCTTTATCTAAAATTCTAAGTAGAATAGTATCGTAAAAAATAAATTTTTTTGGTGATTTAAAGCGTTTTAAATTTTGAGAATCCGACAGTGATTGCGCAATCAGCTTAGAATCGGCGTAAATGCGTTTAAAAGCGTAACCCGTTGAAGGTTTTACGGCACCCGAATTTGTGCCGATATTTATAAAATTAGTTTCTACAGACTTAGAAAATTTAAAATTCGTCATCGGTATTGCGCCACTTTCCGACTCGATAATTTTAAAATTTTCAATTTTTAATTTTTCTTTAAGATATAGTTTTATGACATCATCGTAAATTTTATTTTCAAAAACAGCATCAGAAAAAACGGTAAACTCAACTAAGGCTTTGCGTTTTGAAAAAGGCAACACATACATAAATCGCACTTCTTTACCTTGCGCAATAGTAAAATCCATAAGCGAAACCACGTTGTCATCGAAACAATCGGCTGGAGTTTCAATAAACCAACCTCTGAAATGTTGCCACAGATGAATCGTATCGGTACCACTTAATTTTTCCGAACATCGGCTATCAAAAACAAACTCGGAAGTGATAGCGTTTCCTTCTGAAAAATTAATTTTAAACTTTTCGCCGACTTTATCCACTGTTTTGACTTCAGCTTTCAACAAACTAATGTTTGGGTGGTTTTGTAGAAAATCTGAATTAAAATATTTAAAAAAAGAATCCCCAGAAATATAGTTGTAAGTGTAATTGTTTAAGTGTTGTGTTGTTTCAAAATTTGGTGCTGCAAAATATAAACTCGACCAAGATTTTTTTACTAAATTTGGAAAAATGGAATCATCCTCAGACCAAAAACACCAAGAGCGATGTAATTTTATTCCTAAATCGCAAATAGCAATTTTTTTTGATTTAAGGACATTATGTTGCATCATTGCGTGCGCTAATTGCCACCCCGAACAACCTGCACCTATAATGGTATAATCGTAATCAATAACCTGCATCAATAAAAAGTCGGAATATAGAACTTAATTAACTACAAATAACCAAAAGCCTTATTTTGTTTTGTATTAAAGCATAATAAACGTTTCATTTTTTTTGTTGCCAATTAATTTTTACGTTAATTTAGCCTTTAAAAAATAAAAAAATCCCGAAAACTCTGCTTTGGAGAATTCGGGATTTTTCTTTGCTCATAACTGAGTTTAAAATTTATTTAAACTCGCCGCTCGCTCTCAAATCTACGTTTTCGCTCACTACAAGTGAAGGCATTGTGCCCACGCCAAAATCGGTACGCTTAACGGTACCCGTAGCTTTAAAACCCGCAATTTTTTTACCATCGCGATTAGTTGTAGTGCCGATAAGTGTTAAATCTAATGTCACAGGTTTAGTTACACCTTTAAGCGTAAGATCACCCTTTAAAGTAAATTTTTTGTCCGCTGTTTTAGTGATGCTCGTGCTTTTAAAAGTCATTTTTGGAAATTTTTCAACATCGAACATATCAGGCTTTTTCAAGTGTCCGTCGCGCATTTCGCTACCCGTAGTTACACCCGTCATGTCGGCTGTCAATTCAAATACAGCATCTGAATAATCGTCTTTTGATGATGTAAGTTTTGCGTCAAAATTTGTGAATGTACCGTCCACTTCGGAAATGCCTAAGTGCGTCACAGTGAAACCCAATTTTGAGTGTGCTTTGTCAGAACTCAAAACTGTTTGTGCGAAAGAAGCACTTGTAAAAACAATAGCCACAGCCATTAATGTCAATTTTGTCATTGAAAAAGAATTTAATTATTTAAAAATAGAGAAAAAAAAAACTTCATCCTAAAAATAATTTTTAATCACTTCTAAAATGTTCGCGTTATAGAAACATCATTTTGTAAACGTTACAAAAAATTCTAAATTGCTATTCGCACTGTTAACAATTTTAAATTAAAATTTTGTACCCTATTTATTAAGGAAGGAGAAACAAATAAAGTCCACCATTAGGGTTATTTATTTCTCATTCCTAATGTCCCGTTGGCATCGGCATTGATTTTTGATCTGTTGCTATAGGCGCAGGTTTTATCAGTGCAGTTGCGCAAGCGGCAATTAATAATAAAATCCCAGCGAAACTTATCGCTGACCCAGAATTATTATTAAGAAAATGTTTTAAAATAAAACCAAAAGTAATATTTTGAAAAAGCATCGGAATAACAATCATCATGTTCAGTATGCCCATATAGACGCCATATTTTTCTTTCGGAATACTTCCAACAACCATCAAATACGGAATTCCCATCATGCTCGCCCAAGCGATACCAAAACCCGTCATCGGTGCAAAGAGTAAATATTTGTTCTCAATAGTCGGAAAAATAAGTAACCCAATTCCCGCCATCACCAAACAACCGAAGTGAACCCATTTGGGCGTAAATTTATTAGCTGCCCAAACCAACCCAAAAGCAGAAAGAAAAGTCACTATATTATACCAACCATTCACCAATCCCGTCCAGCCTACTGCTTTTTCATAGAGTTCTTTATTTTCGCCGACCGTTGTATGCCAAACAGATTGCGCAATACTTTTCGAAGCATTCTGCCAATAGCAAAACAAAGCATACCATTGAAACAAATATACTAATGCCAATTGCCACATTACAGTTGGCATTTCTTTAATAGCCGTCACAATTTCTAAAAAAGGTTCAGCAAAACCTTTTTTGTGCGCACGCAATGCAGCAAGTTCTTCAGCAGTGGGTGGAATTTCAGGCGTAGTGCTTATCGACCACAAAACAGAAGCAATAGAACAAAACGAACCTAAAAAAAATGAACCATACACCCAAAGCGGAATTTTACCTGTCCCTTGCGGAAAGTAATCCTGAAATACAAAAAGCGAAAGATTCGCCAGCGTAATACCTAATCCAGTAAAAAAACTTTGCGATAAAAAACCAACCGCGTGTTGTTCTTGCGGTAATTTATCTGCAACAAAAGCGCGATAAGGTTCCATGGCAGTATTATTACCAGCATCTAAAATCCATAGCAAGCCAGCTGCCATCCAAAGGCTACTACTGAATGGAAATAAAAACAAAGTCAGACTGCAACAAACAGCACCAATAAAAAAATATGGTTTGCGTCTTCCCCAACGCGGATGCCACGTTTTATCGCTTAAAGCACCAATGATAGGTTGAATGAGTAAACCCGTCATCGGACCTGCCAAATTTAAAATCGGAATTTGATCGGGGCTTGCACCTAAAAAATCGTAAATGGGATTGACAGCACTCTGTTGCAAACCAAAGCTGTATTGAATGCCAAAAAATCCGACATTCATATTTATAATTTGCATAAAACTAAGCCTCGGCTTTTGAAACGGCATACGTTGAGTGATTTATTTAGAATATAGAAAGAAAGGTAATTAATTTTGTTGAACTGAAAAAAAAATATTTCAAAAAAATAGGCTAAATCAAAAAAAATAGGGTTCTTAAAAATATTTACGCGGTTTAATTAAATTAATTTCAGTAAAAAAAATTATTTTTTAATAGAAAAAAGAAACAAAAATTATTTTAAAAAACTTAAAATGAATGGGTTACAACTATTTTTATAAAATTTATTTGTAACAATAGCCTTATAATGTTCTTGGCAGTTGAAAATTAAGTACGCACATTTGTATCATAGAAAGAAAGTAATAAGCAAAAGAGCTAATTACACATCAAAAAGAAATATGTTCATGGGATTATAGTTTATGTTGGAGAGTCGCTCTAACGAAAATTTAGAGCGACTAACCGATTTTTTCTACCCGCGAATCAAGATAATATGTTCATGGGATTATAGTTTATGTTGGAGAGTCGCTCTAACGAAAATTTAGAGCGACTAACCGATTTTTTCTAAACCGCGAATTCAAGATAAATATGTTCATGGGATTATAATTTGTTGTTTGAACGCTTGCTTGACAAGCGTTTTTTTTTGCCCAAAAATCAAAACGAAAATCAAAACGAAAATCAAAACGAAAATCAAAACGAAAATCAAAACGAAAATCAAAATGAAAATCAAAATGAAAATCAAAATGAAAATGAAACGAAATTGAAAACGAAAACGAAAACAAAATTGAAAACAAAAACAAAATGAAAACGTAGACGTAAACGTAAATTAAAACGCTTTAGGCGTGACCAATTTGTAACCATCCCATTTCATGGGTGGAAAAATAAAAAAGGGAGACAACTCGCATTGCTCCCTTTTTTATTTTTTTTATAAAATTATTTTCCGAATAAACTTCCCAAAAGGTGCGAACCTACATTCGTCATCATCGAATCCATCAATCCACTTCCGCCTTGTTGCGTGTTTCCACCACCTAAAATGTGCGACATCATTTGCATAATCGGATTACCTTGCTGATCACCAACTGCTGAACTCAGAATATTCGATAATCCGCTCGGTGCTAAATTTTGTTGAGCTTTTTGTTGACCGAGAATTCCAAGAATAATTGGAGCAAATTGCATCAGTAATTGCATTACACCGCTCGTGTTCATACCGCTCATGTGCGAAATAGAAGTAGTAATATTGCCTAAATTACCGCCAAACAATCCGCCAAGAATATCACCAATCCCTCCACCACTTTGTTGCTGTTGCTGTTGCTGTTGTTGTTGACCACCACCGCCGAGTACACTACCAAGTACGTTTCCTAAACCGCCGCCACTGCCGCCGCCAAGTACACTGCTAAGCACGTTTCCCAAACCGCCGCCACTGCCGCCGCCAAGTACACTGCCGAGAATGTCACCAATTCCGCCACCGCCTTGTTGTTGTTGTCCAGCACCAGCGCCACCAAATAATCCCATGACGTTATCTAAAACACTTCCATCATGATCATCAAGTGTAGAATGTAAAGCCGCCGCACCATCAGGTGTTTGTGCTTGATTGTTTAAAGCTGCAACCAGTGCGTGTGTTACACCTTCCGATGCAGCCGCAGCTTGTTGAGGCGTTGCACCTGTGTTTTGGCTGATTTGGCCAATGACCTCTGGTGTAATTTGCTGCTTAATAATATCCATTAAATCCATAAAAAGTGTATTTTTAGTTTAAGACATAAAAGTAAGACTTAGTAACAATTAAATGAATTTAAAAACATAAAAATGCGTAGCCTCTTTTAAATTCTCAGAATAAAAGTAATTTATTAAATTTTGTTCTCGGAAATAATAATTTATGTTGTAAACATTAATTATTTTTGGAAAATAAAATATTTACGCCGTCCTTTGCAGCATAATCGATGTTTGAAACATTTATAAAAAAATTGTTTATGCCTTTTGAATTAAGTTGTCCTGTTGATTTAAAAAAAGTCAATGAAAATAAAGTGCGATTGACTGCCGTGTGGGTTTTATTATTGGCGATTGGTTTTGCCACAACTAAACTATGGTTAATTCCAACATTTTTAATTTTCGATTTTTCTTTGCGCGCTTTCGATTTAGGTAAATACAGTTTGCTACACAAACTCAGTAATTTCTTTGTCGAAACTTTTGAAATGAAAAACAAACCCGTAGCGCAAGCACCTAAAGTTTTTGCTACGCAAGTAGGTTTAATATTTTCAATTCTAATTTTGGCAAGTTTGGGAATTGGTTATTCTACTTTGAGTTTATCACTAACCTCAATTCTCATTTTATTTGCATTCTTAGAATCCGTATTTGGTTTTTGTGCTGGTTGTTATGTTTATACTTTTCAACAAAAACTATTTGCCTCATAAAAATTAATATTTTAAGTCAAAGCGACCATCGGTGATTTTTAAGGTGTCACAACCTGTTTGATAAATAGTACAATAAAACGTTCCTGAGATAATTCTCGCTTTTAGGTCAAGATAAGTGAGAGTAAGTTTGCCATCTCTATAAAATTTTTGGACCTATCATACACTTGTTGGCTTGCAAAATATTGACAACTGCTACTACCATTATAATTATTATAGTCCAAGCCAAATGCAGCAGGATCTCCTATCGTTATTCTCTCTTTTAACAAAGTCAA
>JAYVVO010000441.1:0-3430 GCA_043786955.1 Saprospiraceae bacterium | reverse complement strand
AAAATTGAAAATTTATTTTTTATAAAACCTCGGTTATCGTTCAATTTTTACTAAAAATAGTTTAATTTTGAGTTAATATTTTAAAAATTAGTGAAATGAAAGTAATAGAAACTAACGTTCTCAAAATTTCTGAGATAGAAAGCCAATATCCGAATCAATGGATTGTTTTGGGTAATCCAGTTTTCGACGGCATGGATGTTTTAGAAGGTGTCGTTATCGCGCATAATACTGACAAACGTATTGCCAGTATGGAAGGAGGGGAACGCCGTGCACCATTTAAAAAATTGACTTTGTTCTACGTCGGAAAACTTCCTCCGCCAAGACGGATTGGTCTTCTTAGAAGAATAAAAGAAGATTAAAATTAAAATAGTATGACCAAAACTTATCCTTTCAAATGGCTCGACGAGTCAGAAAATCTTATTGTCG
Organism: Saprospiraceae bacterium; assembly: GCA_043786955.1. GTDB lineage: Bacteria > Bacteroidota > Bacteroidia > Chitinophagales > Saprospiraceae > JAAFJT01. Next base: position 3,004 of record JAYVVO010000441.1, on the reverse strand, counting down.
TAAACGTCGAGATTAACGAAGAAACTCTACTTCGTTTTTTGCTTGATACAGGTGCTTCTGAAACGTGTTTTGACAAAAATATTGTTTTGATTGAAAATATTAGCCTGAAAGAACATGTTGAACAAGTGAATATTGAAACAGCAAATGGTTGGATAGTTGCCGATGTTTTTTTAATTGGACTTATTGATGTGCTCGGATTGAAACTCACAAATCATCCTGTTCAAGTTATTGATTTTATCGCTAATGGAATTATGTCAAATTACGCAGGCATACTGGGCATGGATATTTTGACTCAAAGAAACATTTGCTTCGATTTCCAAAAACAGACTTTGACTTTTTCCTAAAAGGCAAACCTAATCTACATTTTAAACAAATTATAAATAGATTTTAGGTTTTAATAAAATCTAATACTTGTAATTAACTATTGTTCTTTACAAACAAAGTGCTTTTTGGTTTATTCCAATTTTCTACTGATGTAATTATTTCATCAACATATTGTTCTCGAGTAATTGTTGTTTGTGCAGGATGATAAGCATCTATGTAAAGTTTATCGCCTTTTTCCCAATACTGGAGTGAACCATTTTTTTTAACCTCAGAATCACTAAGTCCAAATAAGTCCACATAAAGTGATAAAGTATTCCCTCCGACTATTACGTCTGGATTTAGTAATTCTATTTGAGCAGAAAGCAAATCTTTATACTTCTTGAAAGAAATTTCGATGTCCTTAAAACTTGTTCTTGAATGGTTTAAAGAAGGTAATTTTTGAGTATTTATCAGAGCGATTTCTAATAAGGCATTTGTCATTTTTGGGTTATCCCTCAAAAAATTCATGTGAGACCATTTGGAAAAATTATTTAAAATTCCATAAGAAACATAAGTTAATACTTGCCAAGTTGGATAATTTTTAACAAATTCTGTATAAGCAACATCTTCTTTGATAAATTCAGAAATTGAAAACCCACCGCCTTTTCCATCCAATTCATCATAGGGTTCCTTTAGAATCCACATTATTTTAATCTTACTATTTGCGTATTTTTCTAAATTTATAGCACCATCTAAAACAACTTCTCTCCCTTCTTCATTTATTAATTTGTTAATTAGTAAATTTAAGGCTTCTGACAAAGTTTTTAAAGTTTCAAACTTCATATTCGACGATTATTAGTTTTATAAAATTAATTTTAGATTATGCTTATTCAACTCAACAGGTAAAGATATAAACATTATATCATTTAAAAAAAATTATCTCAAATATTTTATTTCAATTAAATTATCTGTGAAGTCCCCTTCAAACTTTTTTTAAAAATTCGTCATTCAACGATCTATTATCTTTTCAATTTAAAATAAATATGTTCCTCGCGATTAATTGAAAATGTTTAGGTAAATTTTCTTTCAAGTCCTTATATTTACCAACTTTTCTGCTGTAATTGCTATTTATTAATTTGAGTAGAAAAGATATTTCCTGCGTACTAACGAAAATTCTTTTTTAGTACACTTATTTTGAACTAAAATTAATGCGTCGCACTTTATCAAATCTGTTAATTAGGAAGGGCATTGGAATTTTAATTTTATTAGCGATGGTGCTAATAAATTTTAATTGCCGACCGCGAAACGGCGCACCAAAAACTTTATTTGTGTCTGTGCCAGCTTCTGAAAGTGGCATTGCTTTTAATAACACGCTCATAGAGTCAGAAGATTTTAACATCATCGAGTATTTGTATTTTTATAATGGTGGTGGTGTAGCTGTGGGTGATGTAAACAACGATGGTCTGCCTGATATTTATTTCACATCGAACCAAGGAAGTAACAAACTTTACATCAATAAAGGCAATTTAAAATTTGAGGATATAACTGAGAAAGCAGGTGTTGCCGATTCATTGGGTTGGAAAACTGGCGTAACCATGGTGGATATTAACGCTGACGGTTGGCTCGATATATATGTGTCGCACGTTTCTAATTTTAAAAATTTGAAGGGACACAATCAACTTTTTATAAACAATCACGATGGTACTTTTACAGAACAGTCTGCTAAATATGGTTTGGATATTACGGGGCTATGCACACAAGCAGCATTTTTTGACGCAGACGGCGACGGCGATTTAGATTGCTATATCTTGCGACATTCCGTTCATTCGGCGCGCACACTGCGCGATGTAAGTTTTAGAAACCAAACCGATTCGCTTTCGTCGGATTTACTCCTTAAAAATTATGGCGGAAAGTTTTCAGATGTGAGCGCAGAGTCTGGCATTCACGATGGTGCGCTCGGTTATGGTTTAGGAATTGCTGTGGCAGATTTGAACGGCGATGGCGCACCCGATTTATACATCAGTAACGATTTTCACGATAACGATTACGTATATTACAACGACGGCAAAGGAAAATTTACGGAAGCCGTTGCTAAAAGTATGGGACACACGTCGAATTTTTCGATGGGAAACGACATCAGCGATTTGGATAACGACGGATTGCCCGATGTTTTGACTTTAGATATGAAACCAGAGGACGAATCGCTCCAAAAATCGGCACAAGCACCCGATGCGTATAATATTTTTGAGTTTAAACACCGCGCGTATGGTTTTCATTATCAGTATGCGCGTAATATGGTTCAGCACAATCGCGGCGTGTTGGATAAGAGTAATCATTTTTCAGTGTTTAGCGAAGTGGCGCAAAGTTTGGGTATGTCGGCAACAGATTGGAGTTGGTCAGTGCTTGCTGCCGATTTTGATAACGATGGCAACAAAGATGTTTTTATTACGAACGGCATTTTGCGCAGACCTAATAATTTGGATTACATCAAGTACATCTCGAATAAAAATATGCAGCAAAACGCGTCCAATTTAGACATCGCTAAACTGATGCCGGATGGTAAAGCAGCAAATTATGCGTTTAAAAATAATGGTAACTTACATTTTGAAAACGTTTCGGCGGCATGGGGATTAAACTTGTTTGGTTGTTCCAACGGCGCAGCGTATGCTGATTTAGATAATGACGGGGATTTAGATTTAGT
>JAYVVO010000440.1:0-9579 GCA_043786955.1 Saprospiraceae bacterium | reverse complement strand
GTAAGCATCAATCGTTTTATTGTCGGCATCAAAAATTGCGATTTCCTTTTTCTTAAACTCAGCGCGCTCGATATCTTCAACAGCTTTCATCGAGGCTTCATAATCGGATATACTTAAAATTTTTTCCAACTTAATTTTAAAAATAACGGGTGTATTGGGAGGAATACTGGTGTAACCTGCACTTCCATACGCCATCTCGGGAGGAACAAATAATGAAACAGTGCTTCCGATTTTAAATTGCGAAAGCATATTATCCCAAATGGGCAAAACGTGACGAAAACCTAACTGAAAAATAAAAGGCACATTGCGCTCGTTCGAATCAACAACGCGACCATCGAGTAATTCTGTCGTGTATTGAATTTGTAAATAATCACCCGATTGTGGCAACGCGCCTTTACCTTCAACATCGGTAGAAAAATAAATACCATCGCTGGTTTTTTCTGTTTTGATGTTATTGATTTGCAGGTATTTTTCTAAGGCGAGTGTATCGGAATTTTGTAGAGGCACATAATTGTGCCCAAAATGAAAAGACCAAAAAGCAAACAAAAAGAACTTCATAAGATTATAATTTTATGTTATAATCTAAGCTGCCAATGTTGTGCCAATTTTAGGAAGTGTTCGAGATTAGCGCGCCAACCAATCATTCTTGGAAAGATTGTACGTAACATTACCCTCAATATCTGACAAAAGTTGCGCACCTAATTTTTCTACGGCTTTGCGCGAGCGTATATTATTAGTCCCAACATGAAAAACGACATTATCTACGCGTTCAAAAGCGTAGTCAATCATTAATTTTTTGAGCGATTTGTTGTAGGTATTTCCCCAAAAAGCGCGCGAAATAAAAGTATAACCAATCGCGATGCTACTTTGCTCGGGTTTGTAATCGTAATAACGCGTACTGCCCATGAGCGCTTTACTGACGTTATCGTAAATTAAAAAAGCACTGTGCGATTCTGCGGCGGATTGAAAATATTTTTCAAAAATAGGACGCGTATATCTCAAACTATCGGGATGTTGTTCCCAAATAAATGGATCGGAGGCAACAGCGAAAAGCTTCTCAAAATCATTAGCCTGTAATGGTTTGAGCACAATTTGATTGTTCGCTAAATGATCTGGTTGGAGATTAAAGTCCATAGTTTAATTATTAAAGCGCATTACGCGTTTTGCAAAGCCTGATCGCGCAACCGTTGCAAAAATGGCGATGCGAAAATAAAATGCTGCAATTCTTGGTTATCGCTCGTTAGCACTTCGTTTTTATTGCCATTCCATTCCAACCTGCCTTCGTGAATAAAACAAATACTGTCGCCAATTTCCATCACAGAGTTCATATCGTGCGTGTTAATAATGGTAGTAATATTTTTTTCTACGGTGATGTCGTGGATGAGTTCATCAATCAGTATAGATGTTTTTGGATCGAGACCAGAGTTAGGTTCATCGCAAAATAAATAGAGCGGATCTAAAACCAACGAACGCGCAATACCGACGCGTTTTTGCATTCCTCCCGAAAGTTCGGATGGAAATTTTAAATTCACACCTGCTAAATTCACGCGCTCTAAACAATAATCAACGCGTTTATCTTTTTCTTTTTTGGTGTTTGTAGTGAACATATCGAGGGGGAAGCGGATATTTTGTTCAACCGTCATTGAATCGAACAAAGCCGAACCTTGAAATAACATTCCTACTTTCATTCTTATGGCTTGCAATGCTTTGCGGTCTAAGCCCGTAAAATCAACATCGTTATACCACACTTTACCCGTTGTGGGCGGCAAAAGTCCGACCAAAATTTTTAACAAAACAGTTTTACCCGCGCCACTTCGACCAATTATTAAATTGGTTTTTCCTGCGTCGAACGTAGCCGATATACCTTTTAAAATGGGTTGTGTTCCAAAACTTTTTTCAATATTTTCTGCGCGTATCATAATAGTTGATAGTTGTTGATTGATAGTTGTTCGTTGTTTGGTGTTCTTGAACGAACAACTGTCAACGAATAACTATCATCTAAATTTTTGAATGGTGTGTCGCAAAGCGCACAATTTTTCTAATAATTCTGGTAATTTATGCAAAGGTAACATATTCGCTCCATCACTTTTTGCTTTTATAGGGTCGGGATGCGTTTCAATAAAAATTCCGTCTGCACCAACTGCAATAGCAGCGCGTGCAATCGTTTCAATCAATGCTGGTTTACCGCCCGTTACACCACTTTTTGAATTGGGTTGTTGGAGCGAATGCGTACAATCCATAATAACTGGCACTTGAAACGCGCGCATTTCTGGGATATTTCTGTAATCTACGACTAAATCGCCGTAACCAAACGTGTTGCCGCGTTCGGTTAGCATTATATTATTATTGCCACTGTCGCGCACTTTTTGCACGGCATGGAGCATCGTTTCCGATGAAGCAAACTGTCCTTTTTTTATATTCACTACTTTACCTGTGTTCGCTGCTGCAATCAATAAACTTGTCTGACGACACAGAAACGCGGGAATTTGTAAAATATCAACTGATTGCGCCGCAAAAGCGGCTTCTTCGTCGGCGTGAATATCGGTCGTCGTTGGAATGTGCTCCGTGTCGCGCACTTTTCGAAGTATTGCCAACGCTTCTTCATCGCCAATGCCTGAAAAAGAATCTATGCGCGAGCGATTCGCTTTTCTATAAGAGCCTTTAAAAATATAAGGAATTTTAAATTTTTCGCAAAGAGCTTTTACGGTTTGCGCAACTTCGAAAGCAATATCCTCACTTTCAATCGCGCACGGACCTGCTATAAGAAAAAATTGATCTGAATCTGTGTGCCGTAACTGCGGAATATTAAAATTACTGATGTGCATAATACTTTTTGAGATTTCTTCGAGCAAGAATATTTTTCTAAATGATAACGCGCAGAGAATGTGATTGAGAAAGTGACACAAAGTATCCAGAAAGTAGCATTCTATTAGCAGTATTCTGTTCGCCTTCGTTTTTAAAAATCATGTAACCACTTTTTGGTTCATAGAATCAGCAACTCACCGCCGCAATTTTTTTATTAATTCTACGATTTCATTTTCTTGTTTTCTTACCCTACAAAGTTACAAAAATGCAACTAACCAACAAACGAGGGAAGAAATTTAAATTAATTTTTTTAGATGATATTACGCAGGCAACACACACTTTTTAATGTTATTTAATTTAGTACAGGGAAATCCATGTCTTTAAGCCAAACTTTAACTGTATAAAAACTAAAAACTTATCCCACTTTATTTAATACTCACTTACTTCCTAATACTTAATTCTTATTTTAACACGTCGCAATATTCTAATTGGATTTCAAAACATTTAAAAAACTATTTCAATTTAATTTTTGGGTATTTTTTTGTTTTATTAATACATTGTGACAATGTATTTTTAAAATTATTAATTATTAAAATACGGCTGTAAGTTGTTGAATTATAAATATTAACGCGTGTTTATTTATTTGTTTGTGAATTTTAACTCTTGACGCGTGTGTTGCTTCTACCTATCTTTGTATCATAATTAAGAATTAAGCGGACAGAGCAATTATAAAACACACTTTTAATTTGAGCAAAACACATATACTATTTTTGGTTTCATATTTTCAAAAACAAAAACCAAAACCTTTGAGCAAATACACAACAAACACTTACATTCTTTAACCAACATTATTAGTTTTATTCCCCCCTTTTTTAAAACAAAAAACAAATATTTTTACAACGCTAAGGAAAAAATAAACAACATCACTATTAGCTTTTACCCCCCACTTTTTAAAAGCTAAACGTAAAGGTGAATTTAAGCCACCAAAAAAGCAAACAACATTACTATTAACTTTTACTCCCCGTTTTTTTAAAACAAATTACAACACTAACAACACTACTAAAATGAGCTGTACTTTGTACAGCTTTTTTATTTTATGATTTTCTTTGCCTTAAAAAGCGTAAAATTTCGCAGAAGTATTTGATAAGACACAGATAAAAATTAGTTTTGCGTGTTTTAAAATTTCAAGCAATTACATTCTATCAGTGTCAGCTGAAAAACTAACGATTTTATAATGGAACATTTACTGTATTGGATACCACTTTTCGGCGTGGTTGGTTTAATTTACATGGCATACCTGTGGCAATGGGTAACTAAACAAGATGCGGGTAACGACAAAATGCAGTTTATCGCCAGCGCGATAAACGAAGGCGCGCTCGCATTTTTAAACGCGGAGTACAGAGTGCTCGGTATTTTTGTAGTAGTGGCTGCGGCACTATTAGGTTTTCAATCTACATTCGTAGAAAATTCAAGTCTTTTAATTTCGGTGGCTTTTATTATCGGTGCTGTGTTTTCAGCAGTAGCGGGTAATTTGGGAATGCGCATCGCTACAAAAGCCAACGTGCGCACGACGCAAGCAGCGCGTTCAAGTTTGACAAAAGCACTCGACGTTTCGTTTCGCGGTGGTACTGTTATGGGTTTGGGTGTTGCAGGTTTAGCCGTTATTGGTTTAAGTGTTTTGTTTATTGTTTTCTACAATATTTTCATGGGCGGAACGGGTAACGGTACGCACGCGATGGAGAAAGTTTTAGAAGTACTCGCAGGTTTTTCAATCGGTGCAGAATCTATTGCATTATTTGCACGCGTGGGTGGTGGTATTTACACAAAAGCTGCCGATGTAGGTGCCGATTTAGTCGGTAAGGTAGAAGCAGGTATTCCAGAAGATGATCCGAGAAATCCAGCAACCATTGCAGATAACGTGGGTGATAACGTCGGTGACGTTGCAGGTATGGGTGCCGATTTATTTGGTTCGTATGTTGCAACGGTTTTAGCTTCTATGGTACTCGGAAATTATTTAATTGGCGACAATCCAGGTTTCACGGATAACTTCGGTGGAATCGGACCCATTGTTTTACCAATTTTCATTGCCGGTATTGGCATTATATTTTCGATTATCGGAACTTTTTTCGTAAAAGTTAGCGATTCAAATGTTTCATCTGATGCTGTCCAACGTGCATTAAATCTGGGCAACTGGGTTTCAATGGCTTTAACAGCCGTAGTTTGTTATCCTATTATTAAATGGTTTTTACCTGAAACTATCAATATGCGCTTCTTTGGTGAAGCTAATTTACTACAAGTTACGAGTTTGCAAGTTTATTTTGCAGTGTTGGTAGGTTTAGCCGTTGGAACTGCTATATCAGCCATCACTGAATATTATACAGGTTTAGGAAAAAAACCTGTTTTAGATATCGTTCAACGCTCTTCAACAGGTCCAGGTACAAATATTATTGCAGGTCTCGGTGTCGGTATGATTTCTACGGCATATCCAGTTTTGCTTTTTGCTGCCGCTATTTGGGGTGCGTATTCACTCGCAGGATTTTACGGCGTAGCGATTGCAGCCTCGGCAATGATGGCAACAACGGCTATGCAATTAGCCATTGACGCTTTCGGACCTATTTCGGACAACGCAGGTGGCATTGCAGAAATGTCAGAATTGCCAAAAGAAGTACGCGAGCGCACAGACGTTCTCGATTCGGTTGGTAACACAACTGCTGCGATTGGAAAAGGATTTGCAATTGCTTCTGCGGCATTAACAGCACTCGGTTTATTTGCAGCGTATGTAAAATTCACTGGCATTGAAGGTATTAATATTTTTAAAGCCGATGTTTTAGCGGCGTTATTTATTGGCGGCATGGTGCCTGTTGTGTTCTCCGCTTTTGCAATGAACGCCGTTGGTCGCGCAGCAATGGATATGGTAAACGAAGTGCGTCGTCAGTTCCGCGAAATTCCAGGAATTATGGACGGAACGGGTAAACCCGATTATCAAAAATGTGTAGAAATTTCTACTAAAGCGGCACTTCGCGAAATGTTAGCACCTGGTGCCATCACTATTATTGCGCCGATACTTATTGGTTTTATAATGGGTGCAGAACCGCTTGGTGGTTATTTAGCAGGCGTAACAGTTTCTGGTGTTATGTGGGCAATTTTTCAATCGAATGCCGGTGGCGCATGGGATAATGCAAAAAAATCTTTTGAAAAAGGCGTACTTATCAACGGAGTTATGACTTACAAAGGTTCTGATGCGCACAAAGCATCGGTTATTGGCGATACTGTTGGTGATCCGTTTAAAGATACTTCTGGTCCATCAATGAATATTTTAATTAAACTTTCTTGCTTGGTGGCTTTGGCTATTGCACCAATTTTAGGAATGCGTTACAAAAACGCGCACTCTAAATTAAGTTTGAACAATATCAAAACTGAAATGCCAGCGCAGATAATTTCTAATGCAGCTACAACTAAGTCTCATTAGAAAGCAGGGGAACGTAAAAATAAAAATCGGCTGTCACTTCGTTGTGGCAGCCGATTTTGTTTTCAAGTCTTAAAATTCTCCCGCCCAAAAAATTGGTATAAACTGAATTTCACCTTCGCTTCCATATTTAGTTTGCGAAAAAACGATGGCTTTTTCAATATGCGGGTTTTGTTCTAACAAATAATGCAAATTTTTGAGCAACTCACTTTTTTTCTGAACATTATTAGTTGCTATTTATTTTAAACTCAAGCTTTAAAATAAATACTAAAGTGGCTATAAATGTGATAAATATTTGAGAAACTTTAAAATTTGTCGAATGTTATAACCCAAAATTTAAACTATAGGATAAGTATTTTATCAATCTTTTAAAACAATTTTTGGAATAGGTTTTATACCTTCTTGAATAGCCTGTAAATACTGAGAAGAATTTTTAGGGATGCGAAAATTATTTGATTGAATCCAAATAAAAGGTTGAATTTTTGCTCTCATTTTATTTATTTCTGGCGCACTTTCACTCAGCCATTGTTTTAGCCAGTGAAGTTTTTTTATAACCGTTTTCACTTCGCTTGTATTTGCAGAATGTACCTCAATAAAAAATACTTCATTATTATAACAAAAAATATAGTCCCATCTGCTAGCTTGAGGATATAAATAAGTTGTACAGGTATCTAAATCAACACTTCCACAACATTTATTTGTGTTAGAAATTTCAATTTTTTTACTGTGTATTCCTAATGCAGAAAGACCTTTTTCGTAATATTTAGAAATATCTGGAGTTGCTTCAACATTTTCTTTAAATGTTTTTTCTGAGACACTTATTTTACTTTTAGCCATTGAATTTTGATGCCACGAGATTAGAAATAGTGTCAGTTGCTTTATTAATAAATGTGGACAGGCCACCCCACTCAGAAATTGCGCCGTCTTCATTTCCAGCATCAAGACTCGAAATATCTTTTACATTTACAGTATTATCCTTCCTTTCAAAATAATAAGAATTAATTTGTTTACTTTCTAAAACACTCTTAAATATATCTTTTAAAGAATGGTGTAATGGTTTAATATCAAATATTTCTGCTACTGATTTATAGTTTGCTCCGTTCTGTTTTAAATAATTAATAGCCCAAGCAAATTCTAACATAACTGGTGAGTGTGTTGAAATTATTACTTTATACCCACGGTTCATCAAGTCCATAACTTGTAACAAAACGGATTTAATTGCCTGCGGGTGTAATCCCATTTCAGGTTCTTCAATTACAACATATTTTATATCATCTCTTTGAGAAATTTTTGAAGGAGGGCAAAGCCAATAGAAACTTAATAGCAGAGGCATGAATTCTTTCTGCCCTGCGCTCCACGTCATAAAAGGTAAAGTCATGCCATTTATTTGCATTTTAATTTTTTTTTGTCCTGACTTATCATCGATTATCACTTTTCCATCATGGAAAATACTTTCATTAAAAGACGCTCTTAAAGGTTCCTTTAAAATTTGATATCTTGGAAAAATTTCGTTATTTTTACTAAACCCATTTTGTAAAAGTTGCCTTAAAGTTTCGCTAAAATCTCTGAGAACGTAAGGTGTTGACTCATCGAATTCAGTGAAATATTTTGGTCTTCCGTCAGCAATACTTAAAATTCGTTGAGCAGGAATATAAAATAACTTCTCTTCAGCTTCTTTTAAATCTTTAGGCTTAGGCTCTAAATTTTTTTTACTAAATATTTTATTATCAAAAGTAATTTCCGTTTTATCGTTCCAAATACTGTGCATACCTTCGCCAAAATAACGATCAAGCACTTCATCTGGGTCTTTACTCCAAACAAAATTATATTGCTCTAAAGTTTTTCTAATATTGTTTTTGTCAATTATCAGTTTTAATAACTGGATAAAAATACTTTTTCCACTCGCTTGAGGTCCAACTAAAAAAGTTAAATCGCCAAAATTTATATTGGCTTCTTGTATCGGACCTAAAGACTTTACGATTAAATTATTCATAATCCATTATTTGTAGGGCAAATTTAAACAGTAGAGATTAAAGAACAACTAAAAAACAATTTATTCATGTGGACTTACCTATTTTTTAAGTTGTGTAAAATTATGTAAAATGTTTTTAAAATTTTGACACACTTAATTTAATACTCCCATAGCTTACGCAGCAAGATATCGATTAACAAAAACTGACTCTACAGTACAATACTAACCCAAATTACTTTGCTTTCGCCAACCAAACATTATTCGATGTATCGGCATCCATATAAATGCCACCATCGAGGGTAAGTGATTTAATTTTCTTTTTCGTCGAAATTTTCACTACCGTTTGCAATTGATTTTTTTCCCAAATAGCGGGTGTTTGATGAATTTTTTCGGATGTACTATCTTCGTACTGAATCAGAAAATTTGTGGGCGAGGCAAATCCACCAATATTATCTATCGTTACGTTGTAACCACCGCGCACAGTTTCAACTTTGTTGATACTTAGATCTAAATAATTGCGACTGAAGAACCAATTGTTCCAAAACCAATTGAGATTTTTTCCTGCGGCATCGTTAAAACTAAAAAACATATCCCAAGGTAACGGATGTTTACCGTGCCATCTATCCATAAAAGTGTGTAAGCATTTTTTGAACATCGCGTCACCTAAATAATCTTTAACTGCTAAATATGCGAGCGCAGGTTTGCCATACTCGTTATCGCCGAGACCTTGACCACTTAAAATATTTCCAGGGGTAATGATGGGAATTTGATGCTCTTCTGAATTATTCAACGTCCAACGCTCTACACGAAAGCTCTGAAAAAGATGCGTTTCAGTTTCTTCGCCTAAATCTTCAACCCCGATTAAATATTCGTTCGCTGTTGTCCAACCTTCATCCATGAATCCGTAACGGTGCTCGTTAATGCCCATATAAAATGGAAACCAAGAGTGTGCAATTTCGTGTTCCGCGACAAATCGCGCAAAAAGTGTATCTTCTTCTGGACTATCGTTCACCATCATCGGATATTCCATGTCGGCAAAACCTTGAAAAATAGTTGTTTTGGGAAACGGATAGGGCACACCTGGAAATTTTCTCGAAAACCAATCCAATGAATGCTTACCGAACGTTACCATTTGTTCAAAATCTTTAGATGTCGCAGCATACGCTGATTGTACACTCGAACGGCGTTTTGTGATTGTATCCACTATAACACTTCCAGCGTCCCAAAGGTATGTTTCGCTTACGCCGAGTGCCATATCGCTCACGTTTTGCGCCTCCCAACGCCAAGTGTTCATTTCGTTTTGTATCGTAACTTTTTTATTCGTTACATCCTCCAG
>JAYVVO010000439.1:0-9589 GCA_043786955.1 Saprospiraceae bacterium | reverse complement strand
GGCGATATATCGAATCAATCGCAGGATGTCATTAAAAATTTTGATGCGCGGTTAATTGAAACAGAAAAAATTAAAGCTTTTCCCGTTCTGCCGGCTATTGATACGACCACGAAAGTGCAATCGTACACAGTGCCGAATAAAGTGGTTAATATAATTTATCAACCGCCCAAATTGCGACCGATCCCAGTTGCGCCACAAAAAAACGATCCTGCTTACGACGGATATGCTAAAGTCGGTTACGGATTTCCTAATTCGCCTTTTGCAGAAGGGGCTTATAAATTCAGTCAGCCGAGCCAATATGTTTTAGGTTTTTATGGCAAATATCACGCGGCGAAGGATAACGCTTACATAGAAAATATGCGTTTTTCGGATTTAAAACTTGAAGCCAACGGAACTTATTTTACACCCGCAAATATTGCGCTTGATGGAAAAATTGGTTTTGAAGGTAAAGAACGACCTTACTACGGCTACGACCACGTAAAATTTACGGAAACGGAAGCTTCCAGTAAACAATTTTTTAACACGACGTATTTTGGTGCAAAAGCTTATAACACGACTAAAAATGTGATTGACATAAATTACAGTGCAGGTTTAAATTATTATAGGCTCACAGATAATTTTGGTGGAACGGAAAGTAATATTGATTTGCGTTTCGATGCTTCTAAATGGTTTTCTGACAAATATCCGTTGGGATTAACTATTCGTACCGATTTTACAAATTACGATTCTACGGGTGGCAAAACACAAGACCTGAACAATTATTATTTGCAACCAAATTTCACTTTTAAGGACGATAATTATAGCGTTCGTATTGGCGCGAACATTGTGAATACAAAAGACGAAACTTTTTTCTTGCCCGATTTAGAGGGTACATTGAATGTAGGCGGAACGGAGTTTATTATTTTTGCAGGTTGGAAAGGTGACATCAATAAAAACTCGTACAAACAACTCACGAGTTACAACCCTTATATTTTCACGAAGACAACAATTGCCAACACGCGCAAAACCGAATATTACGGAGGTATAAAAGGTTCGGTGGCGCAAATAGATTATTCGGCACAGATAGGTTACAGCAAAAATATTGGCTTGCCGCTTTATCTCGCTAACAATTCAGACCATTTCAGACGCTTTAATGTTCTGTATGATTCAGTTTCCATTACCAACATTCGCGGCGCTGTGACATTTCATCCCATTCCAAAACTCGATTTTATTGGTACGGTTAGCCAAAATGTTTATAACACAACGCGCGAAAAAGCGGCTTGGGGCTTACCTTCATTGGACGTGAACGCGACAGCAAAATATACCGCCTACGAAAATAAAACGCAGCACGCCATTATAAAAGCCTCAGCATTTTTGCTCAACGGCGTAAACATTAAAGACGCTTCTGGTAATCAGCAACGCCTCGATGGCATTTTCGATTTAAATGCGGGTGGTGAGTTTTGGTTTTTACAAAACGTTGGTGTTTTTCTCGATGTTTATAATTTATTAAACATTCGTCAACAACGCTGGGAAAATTATCCGTCCTTTGGTCTAAATGTTTTGGGCGGTGTTACGGCAAGATTCTAAATAGTTTTCGTTGTGTTCGTTGCTCGTTGTTCGTCGCGGTGGACACTTAAACGAACAACGAACAACGATCAACTAAAATTTTCACTTTTCACTTTTTCACTTTTCAGCCGTACATTTGGGAATGAAAAAATTATTTCTCTTAGATGGTCATGCGTTGGTTTACCGCGCCCATTACGCATTTATTACGCGCCCATTGATGAACTCTAAAGGGTGGAATGTAAGTTGCATTTCAGGTTTCACGCGTGTATTGCTCGAATTAATGAAAAAAGAAAATCCCACGCATTTAGCAGTGGCTTTCGATTTACCGACGCCTACTTTTCGTCACGAACGCTACACACTCTACAAAGCGCAACGCGAATCGCAACCCGAAGATATTTCTTTTGGAATACCTTACATAAAAAGTATTTTAGCCGCCATGAACATTCCAATTGTCACAAAAGAAGGTTTTGAAGCCGATGACGTGATTGGAACATTGGCATTGCAAGCCGAAAAAGAAGGGTTTGACGTTTTTATGATGACACCTGACAAAGATTTCGGTCAGTTGGTGAGCGATAAAGTAAAAATGTATAAACCTGCTAAAAGTGGAAATGATGCCGAAGTGTGGGGAGTGAAGGAAGTGTGTGACAATTGGCAGATAAAATACGTTTGGCAAGTCGTTGACATGCTCGCTATGCAAGGTGATGCCGTGGATAATATTCCAGGCTTTCCAGGCATCGGACCAAAAACAGCAGCAACACTTTTAGCGCAATATGAAACGCTGGAAAACGTCATTGCGCATGCCCATGAATTGAAGGGAAAGCAACAAGACATTATTAAAAATTTTGCCGATCAAGCCATGCTTTCAAAAATGTTGGCAAAAATTGAAACGGAAGTTCCAATCCAGTTTAATGACGAAGACTATAAAATTAGTGCTTACGACAATGTTAAACTCGCCGAAATTTTTAAAGATTTAGAATTTCGTGCCATAGCTAAAGAAATGTTGGAGAGCGATGAAGGAGGGCTGGCGACCGATGAGAACGGCGATAGAAAACAAAAAGCACCCAACGTAGCGCAAGGTAATTTGTTTAGCGACACGAACGATCACGTTCCGCAAGCAGCGCAAAAAAAATCTGCCTCTACTTATTCATCGCCAGCACCAACTACTATTGCGGCGCATTCGGTGGCGGATAAAAATATTGAAAATACTAAACATAATTATATTTTAGTGGATACAGAGGAAGCGATTGAAAAACTCATTGCGCTTTTAAAAGTAAATTCCCCCATAAGTTACGATTCGGAAACAACAGGTATTGATGCGAATAACGCAGAGCTTGTCGGACTTTCTTTTTCTATAAAACCTTCGGAAGCGTATTACGTGCCGGTTTCCGAAAACCAAATAGATGCGCAGGCACTGATAGAAAAATTTAGATCTATTTTTGAAGACGAGAAGATTTTAAAAATCGGGCAGAATATTAAATACGATGCGTTGGTGTTGCGCTACTACAATATAAAACTGGCAGGGATTTATTTCGATACCATGCTTGCGCATTACGTTATGCACCCCGAATTACGTCACGGAATGAATTTTCTTTCCGAAACGTATTTGAAATACGCGCCAGTGAGCATTGAAACGTTAATCGGCAAAGGAAAAAATCAAACATCTATGCGCGATGCGCCGCTCGAACAAGTGAAAGAGTATGCTGCCGAAGATGCCGATGTAACGATTCAACTTTATAACGATTTCAAACCCAAACTAACTACTGCTGCCGTTGAAAATATTTTTTACGATATTGAAATGCCACTCGTTGAAGTTTTAACCGAAATGGAATTTAATGGCGTGCGTATTGACGCAGATTTTTTAGCCGTTTACGCCAAAGAATTAGTGATAAAAATAAAAAGTTTAGAAGAGCGCGTTTACGAATTAGCAGGCGTTAAATTTAATATTGCTTCGCCCAAACAAGTAGGAGAAATTTTATTCGATAAATTAAAACTGCCCTACCGTTTCAAAAAAACTGGAAAAAGTGATCAGTATAGCACCGACGAAGATAAGCTTACGGAACTTGCAGTGAACTATCCGATTGCCCGCGCTATTTTAGATTTTCGCGGCGCGAGTAAATTATTAAACACTTACGTGGATGCGCTGCCCAAATTAATAAATCCTAAAACAGGTCGCGTACATTCTTCCTTCAATCAGGCCCTTGCGGCAACAGGAAGACTCAGTTCAAACAATCCGAATTTACAAAATATACCCGTTAAAACAGAAGAAGGCAGACATATTCGCAAGGCATTTATCCCGCGCGATGTTAATCACGTTTTAGTCAGTGCCGATTATAGTCAAATTGAATTACGCCTAATTGCCGAAATTGCACCCGAAGAAGCGATGCTCTATGATTTTTCAAAAGGAAACGATATTCACACTGCCACCGCCGCGCGCGTTTATAAAATTCCGATGAATGAAGTTACTCCGACGCAACGGCGGAACGCTAAGACTGTTAATTTTTCAATTATTTATGGTGCAGGTGCCACCAATTTATCGCAGCAACTCAGCATTCCGCGCGCAGAAGCTAAAGCATTGATCGAAGCCTATTTTGTCCAATATCCAGGTTTGAATAATTACATGAAGCGCATTGTTGAAGAAACGCAAAAAAGCTTCTACGTTAATACGCTTGGTGGTCGTCGCCGATTTGTGCGCGACATTAACAGTAATAGTAGTCTTGAGCGGAGCAATGCAGAGCGTATTGCCATCAACACACCCATTCAAGGTTCTGCAGCCGATATGATAAAAAAAGCGATGATCGCGATTCATAAAACATTTAAAGAAATGAAAGTCGAATCAAAACTCATTTTACAAGTGCACGACGAATTAGTTTTTGAAGTGCCGCGTCACGAACTCGACATTGTGCAACCAATTATTATTGAAAAAATGAAAAATGCTATACCCAATTTGCGTGTACCGATTGAAGTCGGAATCGGCTACGGCGATAATTGGCTGGAGGCGCATTGAGTTGCAAGTATAAGGAATTACACATTCGGGGAACTTTTAAAAGATCCCCGAATGTGTAACTAATTTAGTATTCATGAATCAACATGTATTTTTTTAAAGAAAAATTGTTAAAAAATACTTAAAGTTGAAAATTGCGTTTTAAATTCGCACATTAATTAAGTTCAATTCTATTTATTATGAAAAATTTATTGTTAGTGTTAGTTCTAACACTTGGTTTTGTAAGTGTAAATGCACAAGCAGACGCTGCTAAAATGAAAGCAGAAGCTGAAATGAAAGCAGCTAAAGCCGATGCGATGCAAGCTAAAGGCGATGCTAAAGCAGCTGCAATGGACATGAAAGCGGCTAAAACCGAAAAAATGAAAGGCGAAGTTAAAATGAAAGCAGCTGATGCGGACATGAAAGCGGGTAAAGCGGCAAAAAAAGCAGCTGATGCACACACAGAAAAATCGGAAGCAGAGATGAAAGCTGCTAAAGCAGACATGGAAGTTTCTAAAGCGACTAAAAAAGCTAAAAAGGCAGATAAAATGTCTGATAAGGCGGATGGTGCTGCAACTGATGCTGCAATGATGCCTAAAAAAAGATCGAAGAAAATGACAATGACTGCTGCTGGTATGTCTAAAATGACATACAGATGCCCAAAAGGTGATGCTTTATCTGATGCACCCGGTAAGTGCCCAAAATGTGGCACTGAGATGGAGATGATTAAATCTTCAACTACGGTTGCGCCTAAAATGAAAAAAACTAAAATGATGGCAAAACCAGTTGACGCTGGTATGAACGCTGATCACAAAATGTAGTTAATTATTTAGGATTAAAAAACGGCGCTGCATTTTTGGCGCCGTTTTTATTTTTTATAAAGGTGAAGACTCTAAATTAACAACATAAATAATTTAAAATGATTTTGCCTTAACTTTGTTAAAACATTATGCAAACTCACTAACATTTTTTAACATTTTATCTATTCTAAGTAATTTATTATAGATACTGAAAACATAAAAAAAGAATACACAAATGCCGAAGTAACAATTATTTGGCAGCCTCAATTGTGTAAACACTTTACAATATGCTGGCGTGGTTAAAATTCTTTACCCGAAGTTTCTAATCCAAGGAATAAACCTTGGTTAAAGCGCATCAAGCAACAACTTTAAAAATCATTCAACAAGTGTAAAAGTGTCCGATCGGCGCACTGAGTTTTTATATGAACGCAGATATTAAAAATGTTGCCCTTGAAGAATAGTTTTAAATAGAATGTGCTACACAAAAACTTGCTTGTCTTGTAATGTTAAAAAATGGGATTTTTCAATCAATGCTTTGCGCAAAGCAAAACTTTTAGGCAACTCGTACGCAAAATAATAAGCGTTTGTAGCTAATTTACTTTCATAGAAAATTTTATCATTTTCAGAAACGGCATTTTCGCTTAATTTTATTTCCGCAACAATAGCTTGCTTGAGCCACATCCAACCAATAGTTACTATTCCAAAATATTCTAAAAATAATGTCGCATTGGAAAGCATAACAGTTGCGCCTTCTACTTTACCCAATCGCATTAAATAATCAATTGTTTTAATCATTTCTGTTAACTCATCCACCAAATCTTGCGCAAAAGGTTTAAGTGCATTTATTTTTGCCGCTTCACCGATAGTTTTAACAACTTCGTCTTTAAAATAAAAAAGTGCAGCACTATCTTCAATGACAATTTTTCTGCCCAAAATATCTAAACCATGAATAGCTGTTGTGCCTTCATAAATAGCATTGATACGAATATCGCGATATAAACGCTCAATCGGATAATCGTCGCAATAACCGGCACCACCCAAAATTTGCATTGCCGCTGAAGTCGAAAAATTTCCCATTTCGGAGGGATATGTTTTAGCGAGTGGCGTGAGTAATTCTAAAAGCAAGTGCGCTTTTCTTTTTTCTTCACCATCCGAAACACTCGCAATATCGGCATAGTAACTACAAAGCGTTAAAAGCGCAATCGAACCTTCAACGATAGATTTTTGATAAAAAAGTAACCGTTTTATATCCGCGTGTTCAATGATAGCAATTTGTGGATCGGCGGGGTTTTTAGATTGTGGATGACGACCTTGGGGACGTTCATGCGCAAATTTAAGCGAACTGTAATACGCCGCAGAAGCTAAACCCGCCGCTGCAATGCCTGTTCCGATGCGCGCTTCGTTCATCATTTGGAACATATAGCTTAAACCTTTGTGCGGCTCACCAACCAAATAACCTAAGCAATCGCCTTGTTCGCCAAACATGAGGTGCGCCGCGACGTATCCTTTTTGTCCCATTTTACCATAAATACCCGCCGTAGTAACGTGATTGGTTTTGTGCGAATCGGGTAAATATTTAGGAACAACAAAAAGCGAAATACCTTTCACGCCCAGCGGAGCGCCTTTAATGCGCGCCAAAAGCAAATGCACAACGTTTTTCGTCGCATCGTGGTCGCCCCCAGAAATATAAATTTTCTGACCGAGAATTTTATACACGCCTTCTTGATAGGTCGGCACTGCGCTGGTTGTGATATCGCTCAACGAACTGCCTGCTTGTGGTTCAGTGAGTGCCATCGTACCTTGCCAAGTTCCGTTGTACATTTTTGGAATATACGTATTTTTAAGGACTTCACTTCCGAATTTATAAATGAGATTACTCGCGCCTTGCGTTAAAAAAGCATAATTGGAATTAATATTCGCCGCGAAAAAAATGAGTGACGCGCTATTTAGAACCATCAAAGGCATTTGCGAACCACCCCAATCGTGCGAAGAATGCGAAGCAATCCAACCACTATCGGCTAAACCTTGGATAATATTTTTAAGCTGTGGATGTACGTGCGGAATCCCGTTTTGCATAACCGCTTTCTTTTTATCCATTTCGTCAGCAAACGGAAAAAGTTCTTTGTCAGCAAATTCTTTTGCTGCTGCAAGTGTCATGCGAATTAAATCTTCATCGTAATCGGCGTAATATGCAAATTTTTTGATGCTTTTAACATCTAAAACTTCAAACAATAAAAAATCCAAATTCCGAACGCTGACGTAAGATTCCATGCAGATATATTTTTATGCAAATTAAATTAATTTTCAGGCTTATTTGTTTAAATTTCCCAAAATTTAATTTCAATTCGTAATAAAATCAAAACTCACTGGGTGTAATTGTATCGTCATTTCATTTTTAAACATATCGAAGGTGTTTCTAAATTGCGATTTAAATAACTCGTTTCTAAATCGCCAAGGAACATTAAATTGGACGTTTTGGACTTTCTTGCTCTTGTTAAAAGCAATTATTGTAATCTCACCGAAATAAGTACGTGCTAAAACCAAAGTATTTTTATCATCGAATAAAATTTCCGTATCTCCATAGCTGAGTGAAATGCGTTTACGCCGAAGCTTAGTTATTTTTTGAGTTATTTGCTTGGTTTCAATTTCGTATGGTGTTAATTTTTTAAAATACATCATGCGTTGGTTATCAGGATTACCAGCACCAGGTATGCCGATTTCATCGCCATAATAAATAACAGGAATACCTGGGATAGCACACATCAGTGCCGTTGTCATCTGCAAACGTTTGTAACCAATCGGATTTCCAACGCCAATTTTTCGAGTAAAACCTGCTTCAGTCGCATCTTCCGTCCAACTCAATGCGCTGCCTGCGTAAGAAATTAGACGCGGTTGATCGGGGTTACTCGTAATGTTACCCATCGTTGAGTGACAACCAAAATAATTAAATGATTCTCTCAGCCCTTTTGCTATGAGCGACAAGGAAGTCGTATCTTTTGCGAGTGCTTCGCGCGCATCGAAATAAAAATTAAAATCTATCTGAGCATCGAACATTCCAGAATTTACACACGATTTTATCATTTGTCGGTTACCATACGTTTCACCTATTTGGTAAAATTGTTTCTCTGTAATTGCCATTTCTTTTTTAATTTTTTTGGTCAGTTCGCGCCAAAATAAATTAGGAATATGTTTTGTGGCATCGTTTCTAAAGCCGTCGAGATCGTATTTTTTCAACCAAAATACTGTCGAATCTGTATTGAGTTCTACGACTTCTGGTTTCGATAAATCAAATGTTGGTAAAAAATTATTCTCTGAGTTTTCAGTGACGGGCTCTGGGTTATGAGCTGTGAGCTGTGAACCGCTAATCGCGAGCGAGGGCTCAAAACTCAGGGATGAAAGCTCAGCGCTCAAATTTCTATTTCCGTTTTTTGAATCAGCCGACGTAAAATATTCAGGATGTGAAATTATTAGCGCATTTTCTCTACGGGTGTAATATGCGACACAATCGAGTAGAACACTCATGTTTTTATTATGGGCTGTACTAACCATTGCTTTCATTTCTGATTCTGAACCAAAATGCGGATCAATTTCTGAATTACTAATTGACCAACCACCATGATAGCCCGTACTCCAATGTTGCGTTTTGAGCGATGAGCTATGAGCAATGAGCAACTCTTGTTGGCTTACAGGCTGAACACTGCTCATAGCTAATTGCCCAAAGCGCAGAAAAGCAGAATCTGGATTGCGCCCAATTGGTGAAATCCAAAGCGCATTAATATTTAGTGAATCAAAATAACCTTCAGTCATTTTATTTTGGATTCCCGCAATATCACCACCTTGCCAATTAGACATTGGGTTGACGCGTTTATCGCGCGAGGGCTTATTATTGTGCTTGTTACCATCATTGAACCTATCCACTAAAGCCAAATAAGTTATTTGAGCCGGCACATCATTTCTATCTAACGCGGCAGCAGAATCAATAACTGTCCCGTTTTCTAAAGGAATTAAAATGTCGTTTGATTCGCCAGCAGAATTACAAGAAAAAATGCGAATATTGGTTCGTTTTTTCAGTCGGGTCGCAATCGGTATTTTAAATTTGAAAGTATTTTTGTTGAAAACATAGTCACCACCAAATCGGTGCACATTGGGAAGGACTAATGAATTTTCGACATAAATAAAAATTTTGTCTGGTTTTGGATTCATAATACCTATTGTTACGGAGTCGGATGTATGTATGAGCGTAAAAAGTTCGGGTAAATCTTTT
>JAYVVO010000438.1:0-23926 GCA_043786955.1 Saprospiraceae bacterium | reverse complement strand
TGCTCTTGCAAAGTGATAAGGTCATATTTTTTTTATGTTTCGAACCACAAAATTATAAGATTTTATCCTTTGCTGTTTTTTTTATAAGAAAACCCTTTGAAGGTACTTTAGTTAAAATTGTAGTTAATCTTTCAAGATGACACGTTCGTGCTATTTATAAGAAGATTTATTTGCATTACTTTTGTAAAAAAATACTGTTAAATCTTAAACCGTGAAAAAACCTACTGAAATATTAATCTTTGAAGATAATGAGGGAATGCGAGAGGGTTTAATGTGGCTTGTACAAAACGAACCTGAACTTAAATTATCAGGTGCTTATGCAGATGCTAAAAATATTCTGAACATTATAAAAGAATACACGCCCGATATTGTGTTAATGGATATTCAAATGCCAGGTTTAACGGGTATTGAAGCTTTAAAATTTATTAAAGACGAAAAACCTGAGACTCAAGTCATTATTTTAACGAGTTTTGAAAGCGAAGACGATATATTTAAAGCCATTCGTTGCGGTGCCTCTGGGTATTTGCTAAAAACGGATGTTTCAAAAAATTTAATAACTTCTATTAATGAAGTTTTAGACGGTGGCTCACCTATGAGTGCGCGCGTTGCCAGAAAAGTTATGCATTATTTTGCAGAACTAACACAACCTATTTCAAACGACTATAAATTAACACATCGCGAAAAAGAAATACTACTATTTTTGATAGATGGAGATAGTGCGAAAGCGATAGCTAAGAAGAATTTTATCAGCGAACTCACCGTTAAGAATCACATCCGTAATATTTACGAAAAATTAGAAGTGCATTGCAGAGCTGAAGCCGTTACAAAAGCTTTTCGAGAAAAGTTATTCTGATTTTTTATCAAATGACACGAATGTGCCATTGTATTGTTTGACTGTACGTCATAATTTTGCATTAAATACTTCTAACAGTTAGTCAAATGAAATCGTCAAACAATTTATAATTCAATTAAAAACATAAATTTAAATTAAATGAATACACTTTACGATAATCTAATCACTCAATTTACACAAAAAGCACAAATTAAACGCGATGCTGATGAGATATTAAAGGTACTGAATAATAAATATCCCGATTGTTCTTTACCAAATGCGCGAACGTTTCAACGTTTTTTTGAATCCAAAACATCTAATCCACGAGACTCGACATTGGGTTTTATGGCAGCTTACATTATGGATATTGAATCCAAGACAATAGAAACGGCTTATAAAAAAGACCAAATTGGCGCATTCTACAATTTATTTATTGAAAGAAACAAAATTGAAAAATCTGATTCTGCAAAAATCTTTTCACCTCCCCTGCATAAATTTAAAAAACCGAATCCTATTTATAAATATTTATTAGAGTTTGGAGCAATATTTTCTTTAATGATGATTTTTTATTCAGTAATTCTCATTTTAGTTTTTAGTCATAGTTACGAAAGCTTCAAAACTCCACCCACGCATTTTTTTTATTAGAGTCAACGACGGCGTAAACAAATTTCATACCATGCAAGCCATCTTCAACGCCTGGATAATCGAGATCGGAATCGGGTGTTTTAAATCCCCGTGATGCTTGCAGCGCGTATGCAAAATTTTTATAAATGTTTGCAAACGCTTCGATATATCCTTCTGGATGTCCCATAAACATGCGCGTATTTTTTTGCGCTGCGCTGCTGAGTGTGCCAACACCTGTTCGATACATTTTTGCCGTTTCACCGAGTGCGCGATGAATGAGCGTATTGGGTTCTGTTTGCGTCCATTCCAATCCGCCGAGTTCGCCATAGATTTTAATATGCAAACCATTTTCTTCTCCCGCGCAAATTTGAGACGCAAACAAAATTCCTTTTGCGCCATTGTTGTATTCTAAAAATATATTAGTGTCATCATCGAGTAATCTACCTTCAACAAATGTATTGAGTTGGGCGTAAAGTTTTGTAATTTTCAATCCCGAAATATAACCCGCTAAATTTTCTGCGTGTGTTGCAATATCGCCGAGCGCACCACCCACGCCACTTTTCGTTGGATCGGTTCGCCAAGCCGCTTGCTTCTGTCCACTACCCTCTTCAAATTTAGAAAGCCACCCTTGCGGATAACCGACGTGAATTTTTCTGATTTTACCGAGCGCACCAGAAGCGACCATTGCGCGCGCTTGCTTTACCATCGGATAACCCGTATAATTATGCGTGAGTGCAAAATGCAATTGCGTTTCATTCACTAACTTAACCAAGTCCTCCGCTTCAGAAATGGTTAAACACAAAGGCTTATCACACACTACATGAAAGCCATTTTCTAAAGCCATTTTTGCTGGTGGAAAGTGCATATTATTTGGCGTAACGATACTTACAAAATCCATGCGCTCGCCGAAAGGTAATTTTTTTTCGGTCTCAATCATTTCAGTATAACTGCCATAAACGCGATTTTCAGGCAAATAAAAATCTTGACCAGAAAGTTTTGATTTTTCGGCATTGCTACTAAACGCACCACAGGCTAAATCAATTTGTCCATCCAAAGCTGCAGCCATGCGATGCACCGCACCAATAAAAGCGTCGCGACCACCGCCAACCATTCCCATTTTTATTTTACGCATATGCTCAACTATTTTTAGGTTTTATCCAAGCAATCAAAGCCAAAATCACCCAAATTATATTCACCCACATAGATGGATAAGCCAAATGGTAATAAGTGTTTATGATAAGGCAAATACTGCCAAGGATGTTTAATGAAAAATATAATATCGAGTTTGAGTTTAGTTTGCCGTACATATTCATCGCATATGCATATACTACACACGCCGAACCGATCCAGCCTAAAATATCTATAAAAACCATAAGGTAGTTGTTAGTTGTTCGTTGTTAGTTGTTAGTTGTTAGTTCGCGAATGCTCAACAACGAGTTACGAGCAACGATCATTGGCAACTATTTTTTATTTCTTGAACTAAAATACAAATAGCCAAAGGCAACCACTAAAATTAACGGTAAAAAATTAATATAATGCAACACCGTTTGACCTGCAACAAGTTCGATTTGATTAGAAGTTAAACCTGTCGTTGAAGCAGTTGCGGTAGTATCAGCTGTTACAGAATCTAATTTGGGTCCGAGGAACAAAGATTGATATAACGCATTTCCTCCCATTCCAATACCGCCCATTACGGATAAACCTAATGCACCACTTTGAGGCATTTTTTCAGATACATAGCCTAACATTGTGGGCCAAAAATAACATACGCCACATGCAAACACGATGGCAGCTAAATAAAGCATCGGTCCAGTTGTGGTACTCAATAAATAAATTCCAAGTGTCGCGAGAATGGCGGACATAAATAAAACGCCTTCTGGTGCTAATCTGTGGATAATACCTTCACCAAAAAAACGTCCGAACGCCATAATGCCATTTACTAAAGCTAATATTAAGAGCGCGCTCGCACCCGCATTACCTAATAATTTATTCACCCATTGATTTGTACTTAACTCTGTATTAGCAGTTAAAAACATACACGCTGCCATAAACAAAAACAGTGGTGTTAAAATAGAAGCGTACATTTGTTGCGTTGTTATTCCAGATGTCACGCGCTCCGTTTGTGGGAATTTTTCTTTAAAAAATAAAAAACCGTAATATAAAGTTGGAATTATAATGATGGCGCATTGCAACTGACCCGTAATACCCATTTTTGTCATCAACAAAGAAAGCAGCGCACCAATTACAATTCCTCCTGGAAACCAAACGTGAAATTTATTAAACATTGTCACTTTGTTTTCTGGATACATAGTACCTATAAGCGGATTACAAACTGCCTCAACAGTTCCGTTTGCAAAACCTATTAATAAAGTAGAAATCATGAGCGTCCAATAGCCACCCGCAAAAACTGTCAGAATTAAACCTAACAAGTGCGCTATGAATGCCATCAACATAAAACGACGCATTCCGAGTAAGTCTACAAAAAAACCGCCAAGGAATGTTGCTAACGGAAAACCTAAAAATGCCATGCTCGCAATTTGACCTAATTCGGTATTTGAAAGATGGTACTGCTCGCCGAGTTGACCCAAAATTCCTGCACGAATACCAAAAGTAAGCGAAGTTACGAGTAATGATACGCAGGAGGCAGTGAATAATTTATCGCGATTGATGCTGGAAAGATTTAACAAACTTGCTGAAGCAATGCCTGTATCGAGCGTGTTAGTAGTAGCCATAATTTTTTAAAAAGATTGGTGTTGAAATTTAAAAATAAAGTTGGTGTAAAATAAACGTAATGATACAAAATATCCAAAACATTTTGGCTTTTGTCGTATTTATAATTATTTTACGTTGTGGGGTAAAGATTTACTTCTAATAAAATAGAGTTTCGTGTAAAAGACCGAAATAAAAAAAATTCTTTGAAAGGTCTAAACTCCTTAAATTAATTTTGAAGTTACTTTTCTTCGTTTAGTTTAGTCCAAGCTTCTAATAAAAAATGAGTAAGTTTGCAGAAAATCAGATCTCCTAAATTGCTTAAAAGTACAATTTTGAAAATTCTAATTATTAACGGTCCGAATCTAAACCTACTCGGCAAACGCGAACCACATATTTATGGCGTGCAAAGTTTTGAAGATTATCTTGAAATTCTGAAAGCACGTTTTCCAATCGTCGAAATTGAATACGTACAAAGTAATATTGAAGGTATTTTGATTGATAATTTTCATCGCGTAGGCTTTGATACAAATTACACAGGTATCATTTTAAACGCTGGCGCATACACTCATACAAGTTTAGCACTCGCCGATTGTATTTCTGCTATAAATGTTCCTGTCGTGGAAGTGCATATTTCAAACATTCATGCGCGCGAGACCGTTCGACATCATTCATTCACTGCCGCAAAATGTGTAGGTGTTATCGCAGGTTTGGGTTTTGAAGGTTACGCACTTGCAATTCAGTTTTTTATGACGCGATGAATAGTTTATCTTGAAAAATAATGTGTGACGATATAAAACACCCCAATCAGCAACGCATGAAATGCGAGTACAAAAATGTACAAATTGCGCCACGATTTTAAAATTGGTGGCGGAACAAGATCTTCAAATTCTTTATTCATTTTAGTTGACAGTTGACCGTTGACAGTTGACAGTTCTAAGTTTGTAAGATTAGCAATCTGCCAACTAACAACTAATAACAGTCAACTGTCAACTATTTAGGTAATGATAATAAATTTGTAAACAACCGATACGCACCGCTTACACCTGCAGGCATTTGTCGGAAAAAAGAATATCCCGTATAAACATACCAGCCTTTGCCATATTTTGTAATCACCAAACCGCCGTCGCGCGGTTTTTCATTCACGTCGTGACAAGAAATAAGTTGCTCATATTGTGGATCGAGATCGATCAAAAAATATAATCCGCGTTCTTGCACCCAACCATCAAAATCTTTGGAAGTAATTTTATTTGGTGTATTCAATGCGACATGATCTGGTTTTAAAAAAGTAACAACAGCATCCTCTTCCGTCGTTCTATCGCGCGAAATTTTAAATGGATATGGTCCTACTTTTTGCGTTACTAAATCTCTGCCACTCGTATTATATTGAACGACAACTGTTCCACCATTTTTAGCGTAATCGAGTAAAGTTGAATTGAAAAAAGCTAATTTTTCTCTTGTGTTGTATGCGCGAATCCCCAAAACGATTGCATCAAAACCTTTTAAACCATCTGGCGATTGAAAATGTGCGTTTGTTAAAAGCGTTACGTTGTAACCAACTTGTTCTAAACAAGCGGGCATATCGTCACCTGCTCCCATAAAATAGCCAATATTTTTTCCCGATTTTTTTAAATCAAGTTTTATAATCTTAGCTTCGGCGGGGAGTAAAACAGTTTGCGTCGGTATATGGTCGTAAGCAATTATTTTTATAGATTTTGTTTCAATGGGTTGATAATCGAATTTTAAATTATCCAACGCTTTACCGCTCGGAATCATTAAAACTTGTGCTGCTATGGTTGCTTCTTCCGATTTTTCTGGCGCCGTAAGCGAAAAAGTAAGTGTCACCTCCTCCCCTTTCTGTTTCAAAGAAAAAGTTTTTCGGATCGGTTCAATTTTCCAATTGCCTGGTAGTTTTGGTTCTAATGCGCCTTCCACATTGTCTGCGCCTGCTCGCACCGTAAATTGAACGGTGCGTCTGGCAGAATCGGCGAAAATGTAAACTTTTTCAGGAATATTTACAAAAACGGGTGGTGTAATTTCAAACGGAGACCACTGTTCGCCACGCGCAGGATTTTCAAATTTATTTGCTACGTCGTAAAAATATGAAATCTTTTTACCAGAGATTGTAACATCGAATTGTGCACGCGCAGCGCGCGGTGTTTCTGATAATCCACGTAAAGTTTGATCATCTACGGTGTACATTCCCAAACTCGATGCATTGCGCAACCAATATGGTGCGGTAGTTTGCGCGTCTGACGAGACTTTTCCGATTAATTTAATTTGTGAGCGCGCATTATTTGTCAAATTTTTTGCAAGTGTGGAATCAACACCGAGACCTAATAACCGAACACGTTCTAATTTTATATCAACATCGGAACGATTAATTGCCTCTGTCGTCACTTCTATTTTCTGATTGGCAACGCCACTTGTTGTTGCAGAAGATGCCTCGAAATACAAACCACAACAAGCACGAATAATTTCTTTGACTTCATTAAGTTTTATTGTTTTCCAATGACCGTCTGTTAAACTTTCTATTTGTTCTAAAATTTTAATTAAAGCAGGCACACTTGCCGATGGTGCATTAATATTGTACGATTTTATTGTAGCGTCAATGGCAGTTCCAATTTTTTCGCCGCCTTCAACGCGCGACCAAGACGTATTGATGCCGTCGAATATATCCATTTTTGGTTTTCCAATGCCTTTTAAATAATCGAAGTATTCCATATCGCTACCGCGTTGCGTTGCGCCACCAAAACCTTGACAGCGGTGCATAGAACGAGCTTCAGCAGCGATCTCGTTATTCGATTTTCCTTTCCATGGATAGTAAACACCTAAATCGGCGGAAACGAGATTTGTTTTTGGTGATTTATCGAAAGCTTCGCGACTGCCATAAAAAAACCACGAAGTATTAAAAAATAAACGCTTCGGTTGCCAAACGGAAACATATTTTAATTGCTCTGGAAAAACATTTGGATCTGCGGCTAAATCAAATGCTTCATTTGAAAGTATGGCTGACGATGTATGATGTCCATGCGTTTCAACGGTTGTGTCCGTCGAAAATCTATTTATTATTACATCTGGTTGCCACTTCCTGATTGCCCAAACTACATCACTCAAAACTTCTTTTTTATTCCAAAATCTTAATGTTTCCGCAGACGTTTTAGAAAAACCAAAATCGTTTGCGCGCGAAAACATTTGCTTACCACCATCTATTGAGCGCGCTGCTAAAAGTTCTTGTGTGCGCAAAACACCCAACATTTCGCGCAATTCTGAACCAATTAAATTTTGTCCACCGTCACCACGTGTGAGTGAAAGATATGCCGTTTGCATTTTGCGATCGCTCGCCATGTACGAAATTAATCTTTGATTTTCATCATCAGGGTGCGCTGCAACATACAGCACACTTCCTAAAACGTTGAGTTTTTTCATGGATTCTAAAACTTCCGACGCGTTGAGTTTTGTAGAGTAATTTTGTTGCGCCTTAATTACAAGCGCGAAAAAAAGTAGTATAACTGTAAAAAGAAAAAATCGCATAGAAATATCGTTTCAATATCGTTTATTAAAAAATAAATATTCGTCTCGTTTTGCAAATAATTGTGCAAGATAAATAAGTATCTCATAATTTATTTTGAACTTCGCAAAAATATTATTGTTCCAACTATAATCTAAAAATTATTTTATTTTCTCTATTAAAAATTCAGTTCATGCAAAATAACGGCTTCGTCAAAATTATTGGTTTTCTCATGTTCTTGCTCGGCGGTTGCGCGGTATTTTTAAGTTTTGTAGGTGTAAATATTTCGCTATTCTCAGCACTCGAAAAATTAGGATCAGGTACAGCCTTTACTATTAAATTAGTAATTATGATTTTAGGAATCGTAATTTCTGTACTTGCGAACACAAACAAAAAAGAGGAAGACGACGAGAAAGACATGTATATGCACCGGAACGATAATTATTAGTAAACAGTTTCTATGTGCTTTCTTTTTACTGATGCTGCTACATTCACAAAGAACATAAAATGGAGCAGAGAAAAACGGGAAAGTTTGGTTGAGAACTTAAGTTCGATTGAATTTTAAAAATTGAGATTCTAAAATCTGCACTCAAATTTAGCAACTAAATAACGCGGAATTAAACGATACGAACTAAAATTCGATTGATAAGCGGAAACAGAAGTTGAAACAAAATCGGTGACATTGAAAATATTTTTAAAATCGAGAAAGAAAGTTAATTTTTGTGGCGTAATAGTATGTGTTAATTCAAAATCGGTGAAAAAATGTTTGGGTGTTTCTGAAAAATCGGATTTTGAATAATAGAGTTCGTTGGTAATAAAAAAGAAAGTTTTACCCGAAAAATTAAATCGAAGCCTTAAATAACCTTTTACGTTTTTTGATGACGGTGGTTCAATTTGCGTATTAGAACCCAAATACGATAAATTCCGCGACCAATTACCGCCAACTGAAAAATTGAAAAATTTGGCATAAGTAGAAACCAAACCTATACCATACGTTGATGACCAATTTGTATTTTTAGTAAAATCTGAATTTAAAACACTTTCGTAACTGTTATTCCAAAGTTGTTGTACACTGAGTTTAACGCTTAAATTTTGAGTAGAAAAAAGTTTTGAAACTTCGGCAAGTAGTAAAATAATTTCATTAGGTTGCGCAAAATTAGTTATGCTACCCAAACTATATTGTGGCGTAAAACTACTTCTGCTACTAAATCCATTATCGGTTCGATTGTAACTCGCATTTAAAAACCCCCAGATATTTTTAAAATCGTCGTTGTACGAATAAACTAAACTCCCCGTTTGCGCAATAATTTGTGTCGGTGAAATCAAATTTCTACTAAAGTTTCGATAGGTATTTAAAATATAACCAGTGTATAAATCGGAAATATCCACTGAGCGATTATTAAATTGATAGGTAAGTGAAAATTTATTCAAATAATTCGGTTGCCATTTTATATTCGCCCGAACATCCGGATAAATCCACGTTTTGTTATAACTATTGGTTGGCACTAAAAAATTATTCAAGTCTCCATTCAGAATATTTAATCCCACTTTACCCGTCAAATTAAACGCGCCAATTTCTTTATTGTAATCGGTTTGTGCATATAAAAAAGATTCTTTGTACGTCAAGTTATTACTAAAATCAGTGTTGGCTTTTTGGTTTTCTGTTTTGTTAAATACTAAATCAATATATGAAACCAAATTATCGGTTTGTTGCGAACCACCAATTTTTAGAGAAAGTTTGTTGCTATTCTGCAAAACGCCTAAAATGTGCGTTTCCAAACCTAAATATTGCGTACTGACTTCCGCATTTTGTTTCGTTGAAGAGAGTCTATTGGAATCAGAAATAAAAAGTCCATTAAAATTTTGAGAAGGATTGATTAAAAAAGATTGCGTGCGCGTATCGTTTGAAAACGTAGCATGAAGCACGACAGCTAAACTATCTGAAATAGTTTGTGTGAAACTCAGCAAATTGCGCCAATAGGAAAATTTATCGTTCAGCGTCTGAATAAATCCATCGCTGTTTAAAATGGTATTACCCACTGTTTCATTTTTTTTCGCTGAGTATTCTGTTGTAACAGTTAAGAGCGATTTTTCACTAACTTTGTAAGTTCCTTCGAGCGATGCTTTTCCAAAAAAAGGTTTTGAGACGACGTCTTGCGTGTCGGTGGTTGAAAAAGATTGACTACCTAATAAATATTGCGTTTGATTATTTTGAAACTGTTCTAACCTGTCCTTAAAAATTACCGCAATGCCTTTTATTTGAAACCTGTCGTTTGGTTTATCAATAAAGTTGAGCGAGTTAAACAAATTATTATTGAAGTTAAACCTTTCTCGACTTAAAAGTAAGCCTGGCAAAAGTGGCGCGTTTATAATTCCTTTAGCGCGAATTTCTGGATCAAAAAAATCAGTATTTTGTCGCGCACTCATCGCGCGATCTGAATTAAATTCTGGATTAGATTCTGTACCAATGTTATTAAAATTGCCGAGATCGAATAGTTTGAGTTTTTTTGTAAACGTTATTAAATTATATGATGCATCGTATTTGTTGTCAAATCCACCACCCACATTAACATTGCCGAACCAACGCTTGATTCTATCTTTTTTAAAATTTAAATTCAAAACCAATCTATCCGAGTTCTCGAGTTTTTTCAACAACGGATTACTGCTGTACCGATCAATCACCTGCACTTCTTCAATAATGTTCGCGCTTAAATTTTTCGATGGAATTTTATAATCGCGATTAAATAAATCGTCGCCTTCAATTAAAATGCGCTCAACGGGTTTACCTCGAAATTTTAGTCCACCGTTGTCATCAACCTGCATACCAGGTAATTTTCTCAAAACATCTTCTACAACGCGCTCCGAGCTATCAATAAAACTTTTGACTTGAAAGGTAATTGTATCGGGACGGGTTTTTACGGGCGGTCGAAATGCGCGAATTGTTAGGCTTTTAATATCAATCGCTTCTTCGGTTAAAATAAAATCAATAGTGTTGATTTTATTTTTTTGAATGTCTAAAGTTTTGTGCGCTTTTGCAAAACCTAAAAGCTCAGCGTTAACCGTACAAATAGAAATTGAATCAGAAATGCGAATCGAAAATTTACCATTGGCATCGCTAAAACCAAACGCAGCAATTTTGCTCGTGTCTGAATAGTTTACGGTAAGCGTTACAAACGGAATCGCCGCGCCTGCATTATTTTTAGTAATGCCTCCGATACGCGTTTGTGCAGTTATTTTTAAAACGCCGAGTAAGAGCAACGGAAAAACAAACTCCCATTTTTTGTACATGGCAAAAAATTTAAGAATTAATTATCCAAGTTACGCTCCATAAAATTATAGCTTAATTTTCCAAAAGAATTTGAGCCTCCATCTTCATATAACATCGCTTTTATTTTTTTGTCGGCATCTTCAAAGGCTTTTAATAAACCTTTATGATAATTAGTGAAATCAATTTCTTCACCACCAAATGGTGGCTTTAATGCTTCTGTTATTTCTTTAGGAAATTCTATTGATTGAGTCTCAAAAATAAACTGTTTCTTTTCATCGTAAGCTTCTAAAATTAACCCTGGTAAACCGCATAATTTCCAAGGTCCGTCTTGGATTAGAATTTTATTTGTAAACCAAGCTGTGTAGTGTCGTCCTCGAAAATCCCCTTCAGCTTTTTGGCACAATAAATCTTTGATTTTTTTTGTTGAATCTAAAATAGCCCAATTTATATCTGGAAGCGTATCTTTCACAATAAAAGGTTTCCTGCTAAAGCCATCTCTAAAAACCAAAATTTTTTCGTTATAGCTTTTATAAATAACTTTACCCAGCTTATCTCCAACCTTTCCAGTTGTCTTAACTTCTGTTGAACCATCATCCTTTTTCTCGTAACTATGTTTTGAAGGCTCTAGATTTGCAACCCTATCTGTGACATACACTGATTTTTTTGAACTTGCGTCAAAATATAAAGTGCCTTCGGAAAAATTATAATTATTCATTTTTAACGTGTCAATTATATTGCTCATTTTATACACAATAACACCAGTTAAAGCCTGTGCATTGGAATTCAAACTAAAAAATAAAAAGATCAAAAGTGCTAAAAGAAGTTTAACCATGGGTGAATTTTTTGATTACTCACTGATATTACGCTCAATTGAATTATGGCATAATTTTAAACTATTGACAGTACCACCATTTTCTGCAAATTTAGCAGCAATTCTTTTGGGTAATTCCTCGATTTCTTTTTCCTCTAATTTGAAATAAGAAAAAAAGTCGATTGATTGACCGTCAGTAGGTGGGGTTATTGATTCTTTAAATTCTTTTGGAAAATCAATTGATTGGGCTTCGAATATAAAATGTTTTTTTTCATCATAGGCTTCTAAAATCAAGCCAGGCAATCCGCATAGTTTCCAGGGCCCATCTGAAATAGAGATTTTATTTATGAACCAGGCTATATAATGTCTACCTCTGAAATCACCTTCTGCTTTCTGACATATTAATCCTTTAATACTTTTGATGGAATCTAAAATTGACCAGCTAATTTCTGGATATTTATCACTAACAATATATGGGATTCCAAAAGCATTTCCTTGATAAGAGAGCATTTTAGTTCTTAAAGATTTATATAAAGTTATCCCCTTTTTACTTCCTGGATTGGCATTTCTCCCAACTATAACACCATTTTCCTTTTTTTCATAAATATTTTCAGACTTCAAATTATTCAACTTTTTGCCTGTTATGTAAATAGAACTACTTTGGGTTATATTTATTAAAAGTGTTCCTTCTCTATTGCTTTCCACCATTCCAATAGTATCATGATATTCAAATTCTTTAAAGACAATGACTCCTTTGATATCCTGCCCAAAAATTTTAATTAATATTGAGAAATACAGTATAGCTACCAATTTAATTTTTTTCATATTTACTTTTAAGCCTAATTTACTTTTGTAAATTAGGCTTTGTTTTAAAAGTTTGTAAAATTATCCATTCGCCGTAATATCCAAAATATCATAAAAGGCTTTCTCACTAATTGCACACCCGCATCCAGACATTGTGCCAACTACTTTACCATTAACGTAGATTTGAATACTCCAACAAGAACAAAATTGTTCTACATCAATTGTAGCCCCATTGCTTAAATACAAGGTTTTTATTGTTTTGATATCCAGTTTTGTCTTTACTTTTTTTACAAGTGAAGTTGCAGTTATAGGAACGGCACTCGATGCATTCGCTACAAAAGCAAACGCCATCGAGAATAAAAACGCAAATAGTACTTTTTTCATGTTTGAAAAATTTTAAAAATGTTAAGAAATAAATGAAAAACTATGCTTGCAAACACGTTACAAAAGTAATCCTTAACTCAATTAAAATTACGCCAAGTTACGCCAAGTTACGCCAGAACGCGCCAAGTTGCGCCAAAACGCGCCAATGTAAAAAACTGAAACTTTTTTCTAATTCTTCGACAAACTAAATAACCTAAATTAGTTATTTTTTTAGGGGGGGGTAAAATCTTTTTTACTTTTGTTAAATTAAATTTACCAAGTTCTGCTTTAATTATTTCGAAGCATTCTTCAGAAAAGTAATGCCCTTTTAAAATTAAGCCTGCATCATGAACATCACGTTGAAAAGTGCGCAAAGCCATTCCCAGTTTTTCCGCCATTTGCGATTTAGTGTATCGAATTGTGGTTGACATGTTTGTTTAATTTTGGCTAACTAAAGTGATATGATTTTAAAATAAAAATCACGAACGAAGTTAATTTGTTGTTGCAATTACACCAAGTAAATCTGAGAATAATTTTTTATTTAACACGCATTAAAAAAATTACTCTGAAAGGGCTTTCAGAATGAATAATTATAGGCTTCTATAAAATTTTAAAAAAATAATTTTTGAAGTTTTTTTCGTCTAAATCCAATCTTTAATTTAATTATTCCAAGTTTTTTTTTCATCAAAATACACTTTGATACGATTGGGGTGCATGAATGAGACGATTGGGGTGTGTCTGATACAATTGTGGTGTATGAATGAGACTTTTGAGTAAATAAATAGGTTCACCTTTGTAACATCAAAACAGCTATGAGCGATGAACTTTGAGCAACTAACGAAGAGCGGAAGCTCATAGCTTGTGGCTCATTATTCAAAGCTGTTTTTTAACAATCTTTTTTTACTTTTTAATTTTACTATTATGAAAATGTCCTCTAAATTCGGTTCGGTAGTTGCTTCAATCTGTTGCGCAACTTTTATCACAAATACTGATGCTCAAAAATTGAGCGATGTAAAAGATTATTCAGCAAAATCCCCAAGTGCTAAAATATTCAACAACACAGCAGTTAATACTAATGCTTCTAAAAATTTAGCAACTGCACCGCCCTATGAAACAACGTACAATTTAACCGTTGCACCTTCAAGAATTAAAACTGCCGATGCCGTTTACAAAAACGCCGTTACAATAAAATTTAAGAGCAGAGCCAATCAGGCGTTTTATATGAGTTTAGTAAATGACAACGGCAACGTACTTTACACTAAATCGGATGCGAACATAAATAACTTTTTTGAACTTTTAAATTTGAAAAACCTCGATTTAGGTAATTACAATTTAACGATCAAAAAAGGTTTAATCAAAACTATTCAACCGTTTGAATTAACACATGACGGTGTTGTGATGAACGAGAAAAAACGGATAGCTAAATTTTTGCCCCAAATTTTAATAAAAGGCACAATATTAGACATCAATGCGATGATGACGAAATACGGAAATGTGCGCGTGAATATTTTCAATACCGATGGTCAACTTGTGTTTGAGGAAAATATTACCAAAATTATCAGCTTGAACAAACGTTATGATATTTCTAAATTGCATCACGGCGAATACACCGTCGAAGTATTGGCGGATAATGAATCGGCATACTTAGAAATTAAACTTTAGAGTTTTGAATTTAAAGTGATAGAAAGTCTCCATTTCCCAGTGAGCCGTTTGTTTCAGATGGCTCATTTTTTAACTTTCATAAAATTAAATTGCAAATCCTAAAAAATAAATTACTTTAGTGTCCATTTTAAAATTAACTTTGGTCGTTTTGGTTATTTTACTCTGAATTCGTAATCCACAAATAATGAAACATACTACGGTATTACTACAAAAAAAATATGCTTTGCATTATTTAGTGAGATTATTATTTGTATGTTTTAGCGTAAACACAAATGCGCAATCATCCAAATTATTAATATCTGAAAATAATTTTAAAACATCGTCCACTCCCGAAAATATTGAAACGTTAAATATTTCCTATCAAGAGCGCGCTGTTTTTTTTACAAAATTTCCGCAATTCGATAAAGACAGTGCGATGTTTTATTTCAATAAAAGTATTCAATTGCTCGAAGAAAATCAACCCACAAATTTCAAAAGATTAGCTGAAGTTTATTCAAAAATTACGGTGTTTAAATACCATAGCCATAATTTTGTAAGCGGCGATTCGATGGTAAAAAAAGCGTTGGCATACTACGAGAAAATTGCCGAACCTAAAAACAGTAATCTGCTTTTATACACCATTCTTTATCACCAAACCATGATTTATATTGAGTTTGGTGAGTTCAAAACTGCGCAAGATATTTTTATCAAAGCTTCTAATTTAATTGTTAACGAAACTAAACCCGAAGTTCAAGCCCAAATATATTTAGATCGAGGATTCTATTACATGCGCTTTTCTTTAAAAAGAGAAATAAAATTAGCTGGAGAGAATGCCGAAAAAAGTTTTAAAATATATGATGCGATGGGAAGCCCAGAAAAATATAAAGCGCTTCTAATGATGAATTACGCGAAAGTTTTGTCTTTACCAACACCAATGAACAGCGACACTGTTAAATTTTATTTTAAAATTATAAAAGAAATTTTACCCAATATTACAGACATTGATTCTCATCTAAGATTTTATGTTTACTTCGGGCAAAAATTTTTAACGCTAAATCAGTTGAAAGAAGCAAAGCCTATGCTTTTTGAATCGCTTAATTTTTTTGAACATTACAAACTCACTTCAGTAAATTCTTATGAATCTGTAAATGCAGATCTCGGATTTTTGGCAGCAAAAGAGGGAAATAAAGAAGCTGCTTTTAACTATTATATAAAAAGCGGCGAAGTTGCATTAGCCATTAATACGCGCGCATCCAAATCAGATTATTATGAAATGTTTTCGACAGCTTATGAAACTAAAGGTGATTTTGCAGAAGCTTTAAGATTTCACAAACTTTATTTAGATGGGCAGATTGATTTGATAACTGAACAAAATGATAAGAGTTTAAAAGAAACCGAATTGCAACTCAATGTTGCAAGACAAGAAAAAGAAATCTCTCAAAAAAATGAGCAGCAAGATTTGCTTATTGGTGCAACACTTTTTGCGCTGCTATCTACGGGTGCATTTGCATTTGTTTCTTATCGAGAGCGGCGTAACAGAACCAAACTGCAAGTACAAAAAAATATCATCGAGCAACAATCGGAAGTGTTGAAACAACTCGACGCAACTAAAACGCGATTTTTCGCCAACGTTTCGCACGAATTGCGAACACCACTCACACTTATGCTTGCACCACTCGGCACAATGCTCAAAAGCAATATGCTTGATAATCGAAATTTTACGCTCGCTACTTTAGCGCGTCAGCATTCGCAACAACTTCTAAGTTTGGTGAACGAAATTTTAGATTTAACAAAATTAGAATCGGGTAAAATGGTGACGCACGAAGAGCCGATTGAAATTTACGCATTTTTGCGCCGCTTAATCGCCACGTTTGAAAGTTATGCCGCGCAGCGCGGTATAAAACTCATTTTCAATTTCGATAGAAACTTACCTCACGCACTAATGCTCGATAAACCCAAATTTGAAAAAATATTTAATAATCTTCTGAGTAATTCTTTAAAGTTTACTCCAAGCGGCGGAAGTATTACTATTCGCGTAACGCACACCCCATCCGATTGGCAACTTGCGGTTATTGATACAGGTCGCGGTATTCATCCCGATGATTTACCGCACGTTTTCAATCGGTTTTACCAAACTAATCAAACTGATGCACCCATTGAAGGCGGAACGGGTATTGGTTTAGCGCTCTCTAATGAATTAGCACAAGTGATGAATGGTAAACTTTCGGTTCAAAGTACGCTCGGGAATGGTGCAACTTTTATTTTAGAATTGCCGAAACACGAAGTGCTTGGAAATTTAGTAGATAGCGGTCAGTTGACAGTTGACGGTACTGAAAATGATCTGGGAACTAAATTGTCAACCTTCAACCAACCACTGTCACCTGGCCACTCAACTGTCAACCATCAACTATCAACTATAATGGTTGTTGAAGACAATCCGAGCCTGCGCAATTACATCAAACTTATTCTTTCGGATAAATATAATGTGGTTACTGCGGAAAATGGTGAAGATGCCTTGAAAATAGTTGACAGTTGTCAGTTGACTGTTGATAGAAACGACAAACATTTATCCACTGGCCACCATGAAGCAATTGACAACCATCAAGCAACTGACAACCATCAAGTATTAACTAAAATTGATTTAATAGTTTCCGACATCATGATGCCCGTGATGGATGGATTTCAATTGCTGGAAAAATTAAAAAATGATGACGTAATGCGCTCTATACCAGTTGTAATGCTGACTGCACGGGCAGAAATGCAAGATAAACTTAAAGCACTCACGTTTGGTGTAGATGATTATTTAATCAAACCTTTTGAAGAAGACGAGTTATTCGCGCGCATTAAAAATTTGTTAAGCAATGTGGCTGCACGTAGAGATGCGTTTAATCGCGTTTCACCAAACACAGAAGATGCATTTGAAGAAATAAATGCACCGATTACAAATAATGCGGTTTCACATAATGCGATTGCAGATAACACGATTACATCCGTTACAATAAATCCACTCTCTACGGAAGACAAAGAATGGCTTGACAATTTAGAAAA
This sequence comes from Saprospiraceae bacterium, assembly GCA_043786955.1. Classification (GTDB taxonomy): domain Bacteria; phylum Bacteroidota; class Bacteroidia; order Chitinophagales; family Saprospiraceae; genus JAAFJT01. The sequence goes on along the minus strand of JAYVVO010000438.1, from coordinate 6,315 downwards.
AACGGTGCGAGCTCACATTTCTGATTTTAATCTTTCTGCTGAGTCGCTTGCTGAATTGATGTTTTTGAGTCGCTCGCAATTTTTTAGACGCGTACAAACGCTTGTAGGATTAACGCCATTGCAATACATTCAAGAAATTCGATTCAATCACGCACGCACTGTTTTGGAACAACGTCAATTGCAAAGCGTGAAAGCCGTTGCATCTGCTATCGGCGTTCATAAAACGCAATATTTTTCTGAGCAGTTTAAAGAACGTTTCGGTAAATCCCCTTCGGAATATTTTTTATAGTTTTAAATTAATTGGATTACTAACCACAATTGACCGCGTTTCGCAAACATCCTGATAAAATTCAGCGGCAGCAGTATTTTTTCGTTCGCACGTTTCGAAATCAACGCGCAGCAAACCAAAGCGATATTTTTTACCTAAATCCCATTCAAAATTATCGAACGTTGACCAAAAAATATAACCGAGCACGGGAATGCCCGATTTCATAACTGCGTGAACTTCGCGTAGATAATCTTTAATCGCACCGATGCGTTTATTGTCATCATCCGTGCAAATTCCATTTTCAGTAATGATGATTGGTTTTTTATAACGTGCATACAATTTGCGCATATTATTTCCCAACCCTTCGGGTTTATAACCCCACATATCGTCGTGCGGAATACCGAGCGCATCGAGTTTACCGGGTGTATCAATTTCAGAAATGGGAAACGGATCGAAAAGCATATACGCGTAGTAACTGATGCCGAGAAAATCAACTTTTTTAAAATGCGTCATAGCGCGGCGATTAAACCACCAATCTACGAAACCTGCAGATAATTTTCCGAGTGCGTTTTTACCTTCAAACAAACCTGTGTTAAGCGAGATACCAATCGGAATGTTGGGCGTGTGATGTCGCAGAACTTCAAAAGCAATTTCATGCGCAATTTGGAATCGGCGTAAAATTTTATTCGCTTTGAAATAATTTTTAATGTGCGGGGGCGACGTTCCCAAAATCCACCCATTCATAGCATATACATTCGGTTCGTTAAAAGTATTCCAATACGCGACGTATTTACTAAAATGATACGCGATGCGTTCGGTATAATCTATAAAATGCGCGATATTTTTTTTATTTTCCCAACCTCCTAAATTTTCAAACCAAATGGGTTGTGTAAAATGATGGAGGACGAGCATTAATTTCATACCCCGCGTTTCTAAATCATCGAAAAAAGCAGTGTATTCTTTTACAACACCGGCATTAAATTCTGACGAAGGTGACGTTTGAATGCGCGCCCAATCAACGCTGCATCTGTAAATCGTTCCGAATCGTGCAATATGTTGCGCATCTTCAGCGCGCCTAAGTTCGTGGTCGCAAGTGCGATTAAAAATTTCTCCGTCGCTCGCAATTTCTCCGCGCCAATTATGATCAGATGCCGTTTCAATTTGCGTTGCTGCTGTGGAAGTGCCAAAAAAAAAGTTGTCAGGAAACTTTATCAATTAAGATCGAAAGATTTAGAATTTAAAATTAATTATTTAATACAATTTTTTGTAAGCGCAAAATAGAAAACACCGTCAATAAAAGATATTGAAACATCAAAGCGACTAAAACATAAGTGGAAGTGTCTGGATGTTTTTTATAAAAAACCAATGCAAAGAGCGAAATGAAAACCATTTTAAAAAGCATACTGCCCATCACTACGCCGATAAACATTTGAGATTTTTTATTTGGGTGTAATTTTTTTAAAAGAAATTCGACCATGAAATTAAAAAAAATGAGGAAGACGGCGACGGAGCAAAGAAATATTTTTTCAGCATTATTTTTAAAAAGGAAGCCTACAGAAAAACATAAAACCAAAGCAAGGAATAAGGAATAGGGAACAGGGAATAAATTATTTTGCTCACTTATTTTATTTTCCATACAATTAACTATCAGTTTTTTATTCCGTTTTCCTTATTCCGTTTTCCTTATTCCTTATTATCTTTCTCTTATAATATTATACATTGCTCCGCCGATAGCAATGAAACACGCGACGATAGTATAATAAGGTTTAGGTGTATTAAAATGTGCATCGAGCCGATTGCCAATAATTGCGCCAACGGATATTATAGCCACCATACTGAAAGCAATATCCGAATTTTTAAGCGGTTTGCTGACTTTTTTTTTCTCGATATTATTTTGGCTATTATTATTTAACGACACCGTTAACAGTTAAAATTTCTGGCACAGATGCGCCGAGTAAGTTTTTATGTTGCAATTGTGATGGTCGCATATTGCACGTTACGTTGAATACTGCGCCAGGCATCACCATAAGTTTATCGGCTTTCACATCGCCAATAACTTCTGCCGTTTCCTTAACGCTGAGTAGTTCGGACACGTCTAACTTGCCGTGAAATTTACCTTCAACGACAGCGTTCTGACATTTGACTTCACCGTTGATATATCCCGTTACGCCGATAATAACTTTTCCTTGACAAGTCAAAGTTCCTTTAATTATTCCATCCACGCGAATATCATTTTCAGCGGTGATGTTACCTTCAACATTTGTGCCTTTCACGAGGCTGTTGAGTGCGTTCGCGTCTAAACTAATTGTTGTTGTTGACCGCGTGAGACTATTTTTATCTTCGACCTTTTTATTTCCAAACATCTGATTAGGTATTAGTTGTTAAGTATGCTTGCCTTTAAAACACAAAATAAAAGTTTTTAGTGGGCTTCACCAAATATTTAACCATAAATATCTAAGACTGAAAAAATTAAGAAATATGTTTCACGCGTTTTAAATGGTAAATTCATCAAAAATGCGCATTTAAGGCAAATAAAATCTGATATTTAAAAAATTGGTGTGCTTTTGGTATTGTAAAACCAAAGAAATAAATATCTCATACCATTACTTTAGTTATGCACACTATCAGTACACTACAAATTATTAAAGAAATCCTAAATTTTCGAAGCCAAAAACTTTTTGCTTTAGTATTTTTATTATTTTTGGGGCTTCAATCGCAACTCTTAGCGCAAACAAGTTGCCCGATTTCAAATGAAATTTCTATTTCGGTTTATCTACAACCAACCATTTCACTCACAGGAGCTACAACAATTTGTGCTACTGGATCAGCGACATTAACAGCCACACCAAGTGGTGGCGTTCCTGGAACTTGCAGTGTGACTTGGGAATACAGAACCGATACTGTATCGGGTACTTGGACGCCGATAACGAATACGAATAGCAATCCAAATGTTTTTATAACTCCAAATTTAGCAGTCTCAACGCAATATCATGCCTTATTGGCTTGTACAGAAACCAGTTGTACGGGCGCAACATCTAATGCGCAAACAATTACTGTTAATCCATCCATTGCAATTACAACGCAGCCAATTGGATTTGAAGAGTGTACAAATGGTGTGTCTTCTCTGTCAGTTTCAACATTGGGTGGTACAGGTAATCTTGTTTACACTTGGTATTCTGGAGCGGATAGTTTGAATATGAATGTCATCGCTGGTGCTATTGGGTCAACATATACGCCTGTTTCGACTTCCAATGGAACTACATATTATAAAGTGTCGGTTTCATCTGGTGTTTCTGGTTGTGGATCAAAAACATCTTTTGTTGCGAAAGTAATAGTTTATCCGATTTTAACGATCACAACGCAACCCATCGGCTTTGAAGAATGCGTTGGTGGGAATCAAACATTAAATGTATCAATCAATGGCGGCGTTTCTTCATCTACAAAATATCAATGGCAATCAAGCCCTGATGGTTCAACTTGGAAAGATTCAATCGGTCAAACGAATTCAACACTCATACCGACATCTATAAATGCTGGTGTTAGATATTATCAATTAAATATAGTTTCAGGTGGAAGTAATTGTGGTTTTGCTACTTCAACGCCTGTTAAGGTAACTGTATCACCACAAACTGCAATTGTAACAGACTTAAAAGATATTACGGAATGTATTGGCGGCACAGATTCATTGAATTTTGTTACATCGGGTGGTGCTTCAAATGTTACTTATATCTGGGAGTCGAGTACGTCAAACGTGCCAGCAACTTTTACAGCAATTGCTGGAGCCGCAAGTTTGCCAACATTTACGCCTAACCATTCGGTCATAGGTACAACTTATTATCGCGTCAGAATAACGTCGTCGTTCAATACTTGTACTGAATTAGATTCGCGCATTTCAACTGTCACAATCAATCCTATTTTAATAATCACCAGTCATCCGAGCGATATTGATGAATGTTCGGGTGGCAATCAAATTTTAAACGTAGCAACAAGTGGTGGAATAACATCACCGCCTTTAAAATATCAATGGCAATATAGTCCTGATAATATAACGTGGAAAGACTCAATTGGTCAAACTGCTTCTACTTTAATTCCACAATCATTAAATGCTGGTACGCGCTATTATAGAGTGACTGTAACATCTACAGGTTCTAATTGTGGACAAGTGACATCGAATTCAGCTAAGGTTATAATTAGAAATCAAATAAGTATTTCTTCACAAGCGCAGCCCATTGTTGAATGTACAAACGGCAATCAAACTCTAACCGTTACTGCTACGGGCGGTTCAGGTGTATTGCATTATAAATGGTATTTAAGTAATAGTTTAGGAGGATCTTACACACCAATCCCGAATTCAGATTCAACTTCTTATACGCCTAACTCCGTCAGTGATGGCATAACATATTACCGTGTAGATGTTTCTGCTACGGGTAATGGTTGTGGTGTAACGTCCTCTAATCCTGTTCAAGTTGATGTGAGAAAACAACTTCTCATCTCAACCGATTTGGTTGGATTCATCGAATGTGAAACTGGTAAACAAACGCTTACAGTAGCAGTTATTAACGGTACATCAACGAATATTACATCAAACTTGACGTATCAATGGTTTAGTAGTCCTACGCAAGCGTCTGGGTTTATGCCTATTGCTAATTCAAATAACGCAACCTATACACCTCCTTCTACCACTGATGGGACTATATATTATTATGTTCAAATTTCAGATAGTGGTGCAGGTTGTAGTCCAATTCCATCGAAAACAGTGGCAGTAACTATTAATCCACAATTAACTATAAATGCGCAGCCTCAAAATTTAAATGAGTGTACGAATGGAAACCAAACAATCACAGTTGGTATATTAAATGGAGCGGGTGGAATGACTTTTCAATGGCAAAAAAGTTCAGACGGAATAACTTTTTCTGATACAGTCGGTGCAACAAACCAAACATTTTTGCCACCGAGTACTTCAGCTGGTACTACTTATTATCAAGTGATAGTTACTTCAACTGGAAATGGTTGTAAGCCAGTTACTTCAAAAATATCTAAAGTTGTTGTTGCGCCACAAATTAGCGTTGTAACACCGCCCCAAAATATTGATGAGTGTGTCGGTGGTACTGTTCCACTATCTGTAGTTGCAAAAGATGGTTCAGGTACTTTTACGTATCAATGGCAGTCGAGTCCAGATCAATCAAGTTGGGTGAATATTACGGGTGAGACAAATTCTACTTATAATCATCCACCTTCAACAACGGCAGGTGTAACGTACTATCAATGTCTTATCAATACACCGAATGCTACCAATGATAACGCGTGTAAACAAGCAACTTCAGGTATTGCCAAAGTTACTATATTCAGTAAGCCTGTGCTAACGACAATGGCAAAAGTAACAGCCGTATGTACGGATGGACAAGTTGAATTAAACGCCACTAAAACGGGTGGCACAGGAACGTGTGTTATTACTTGGCAGGTTTCGACCGATAATGGTGCAACTTTTAAAGACGTACCGAGTCAACCAACCAGTCCAGATTCAAAATATGTAACACCACCATTAAAAGCGAATACCAAATATCATGCAACGATAACGTGTTCGGGTAGTGGATGCTGTAATTAGTTGCTCGTTGTTAGTTGAGAGTTGTTCGTTTATGAGCGACCCGCAACTCATAACAAAACTGGCAAAGAGAAAAAGGCAAAGTACAAAATGCAAAGTTGTTAATAGAACATTTGTCGCGCGTTTGTTGGAGGGCACAAATTTGTTTCCTCCAATAAACTTTTGGCTAAACCCCCTCTTAATGAAAAACAAACAATATGATTTACAAACGATAAACTCTGAAAGGGTTCAATGTGAATAGGTTTATGAGAGTACGAGTTTTACAATTTTTAACCTTAATTATTCTGTGCGTTTACCAAGTAAAAGCGCAGGTGTGCGCGCCTTCATCGGATATTTCGATTACCGTAGCGCAAAAGCCTGTCGTTTCTATTACGGGTTCGACGACAGTTTGTAATGGTGGGAATGCTGTTCTTTTCGCAACTCTCAATTTTGGCATCGGCGAATC
>JAYVVO010000437.1:0-3436 GCA_043786955.1 Saprospiraceae bacterium | reverse complement strand
GAACGAACGATTGTTAACACGCGCGAGGAATTTGCGCAGCAAAATAATTTTTACGATGTTGACTTTTCCGATGTGCGCGGACAAGAAAATATTAAACGTGCGCTTGAACTGGCAGCGGCCGGTGGACATAACGCCATTTTAATTGGTCCGCCTGGAGCAGGTAAAACTATGCTGGCGCGCAGACTGCCAACAATTTTACCACCTATGAGTTTGCATGAATCGCTTGAAACAACAAAAATTCACAGTGTTACTGGTTTACTGTCTACAAATAGTTCATTAGTCAGTACGCGTCCGTTTCGTTCGCCGCATCATACAATTAGCGATGTAGCCTTGGTTGGCGGCGGCACAAATGCAACACCTGGTGAAATATCTTTAGCGCACAATGGCGTTTTATTTTTAGATGAATTGCCAGAATTTAAACGCAGCGTTTTAGAAGTTTTGCGACAACCAATGGAAGAGCGACGCATTATTATTTCGCGCGCTAAAGCAACGGTGGAATATCCAGCGAGTTTTATTTTGCTCGCCTCTATGAATCCGTGTCCGTGCGGTTTTCATAATCATCCAGAAAAAGAGTGTGTCTGCGGACCAACAGTTGTAAAAAAATATCTGAGTAAAATATCGGGTCCGTTGCTCGATAGAATAGATCTGCACGTTGAAGTTGTGCCTGTTAAACTGGATGAGTTAACCGCCGAAAATTCAACCGCCGAGCGCAGCGTTGAGATTGCCGAGCGCGTGGTGCGCGCACGCGCTATACAAGCAGAGCGTTTTAAAGATATGCCAGGCGTGTATGCTAATGCGCAAATGAGTAGTAAAATGGTACGCAAAGTGTGCGTACTCGATAGCGAAAGCGTTTCAAAACTCAAAATTGCGATGGATAAACAACAACTTTCGGCGCGTGCGTACGATAGAATTTTAAAAGTGGCGCGCACCATTGCCGACATGGAAAATAGCGAAAACATCTTACTCAACCATTTAGCAGAAGCCATACAGTTTAGGAGTTTGGATAGAGAAAATTGGGCATCGTGAAAAAATAAATTGTAAAATAAAATCAAAATTCGTTTTTTAAAAAAAGAAAATGAATTTAATTTTAAACAAGTGTGTTTAGCTCATTCTTTTGTGATGTTGTGTAATATTTTTTCTACTGATATCAGAATGTTAAATTTGCAAAAAATATAAAAATTGGTACGCCATTTGGATTAATAATACTTTATTTCAAAATTTTTTTAATCCATTCTTTAAATCTTTAAAATGATGCGTATTCTCACAACGCCGCAACAACGCCGCAACAACGCCGCAAAGTTACTAAGTTTTTAATTTTTTTTCTTCTAACTTTCAGTTTGTTTTGGAGTTGTAAAAAAGAAAGTATTGCTGACCAGTCAACCATTACAAACACACAATCCAAAACAGATTTAATTTCACCTATCATAACGGTGAGTTCTGCTACCACATTTTTTAAAGAAAAGTTTGGCGACGATAAGGTTGGATTGCTACGTTCTCTACCGACAAATTTATTAGGTGATACAGTTAGGTATATTCCTACAAACATTGACATTAAACCCACTTGGTCGAAAGCGCAAATTTCAACATTACTAAAGGTAAATCCTATTCTTGTTGTACCCGTCGAAAATATTCCTACACTCGATGCCAGCAAGGAAGGATATTCTTTAGTTTTTTACAACGATTCTTTAGGGCACATGCAAAGCGTTTTGCAGTGCTATGTTCCAACTATTGATTATTACAAAAAAGTTAACGGCAAAAACAGTACTTCCGATTTTACTGGTTATTTGTATCAAATTTCCATGTCGGGTAAAATTCAAAAAGTATTAAAAATTGACAATGGTAAAATTTTGGGAGAATTACATCATGGAAAACTTTCTGGAACACCTGCAGATGGACCGTCCGATTGTTATAGTTTTGGCGGTAGTTTTTGGGGTGGTATTAGTTCTTTTTTTGGTTCACTTTGGAGTGGCGTAACTAATTTTTTAAATGATTTACCCGTTAATTCTTCAGATCCTTACGGTGGTGGTAATAATTTTCCACCAACTGGTTCATCCAGTGGTTATGGAGACGGAACTCTAAGTGGTTTTGGTGGTGGTACAACTTCTATTTTTGATGCTGGAAATAGGAATGGAGTTTATGATCAAAATACGCCATTAGAAAATATTTTAGTAGGTCAAGGTATCATTTCACAATCTGATTTCGAAAACTATTTCAGGTACAATACGAGTATCATTCAAGATACAAAAGCTTTTATTGCTCAAAGAGGTTTACAATATCCTAATTATTTAGCCATTACTAATAATTTATCTTTAGCTAATTCTGACCCTGATATTTTTAAACAGAATATGCAGCTTTTGAATAGTAATGATAATTATTTTTCTCAATACCAAAGTGCAGGTTTTCCTAAAGTCGGTGATGACGATTGGATATTAAATGTTGCAATAGTAGTTTTATCGCGAGATCCTTTTTCACCTGGTGAAAAGATTGCAGAATTTTACTACCAATATACTTCTTTAAAAACGCAGTGTCCTTCATGTTCTAAGGCTAAATTAGGTTTTCAAGCCTTTTGGAATGTTGAAAAAGATTTGATTCAAGGTGCACTTTCAATTTGTGGAATAATTCCATCTCCAGTAGGCATAGCTTGTAATGTTGCCAATGGCGTTATTTACTATATGGATGGGCAAGGTACAAACGCAACTTTAAGTATAGCAGCAGCGGTACCATTTGGGGTAGTGCTGCAAAAAGGTGCGTGGGCAATGCGATTTTTGGCGAATGGGGTAGAACATTCCTTAGTTTATTCTAAAACTGCTGGCGGACTAATAGAATTTGGCAGTAGGGGTGTAATTGCTACTTCTGTAAAAGCAACAACCGTAGGCAATGAGATACATCATCTAATACCATGGGGTAAAAGGGTTGAAAATTTGGTGCAAAAAGCTGCAGAAGTAGCTGAAGATGGTACAGCATTTCACATGAATCATCCTGGAAATGGTATTGAATTAACACCTTTTCGTTTAGATCAAACAATTCTTGATCAGGGTGTGCATGCAAATCACCCTGCTTATGATACAAGAGTAGTTCAAGAAATGGATGATATTTGGAATGAGCTTACTAATATTTATGGGAATAATATTCCAGCAAAAGTAGCACGTGAGAGATTAATTAAATTACAAAACATAATTCGTGACGCTATTCAAAATAATCCGGGTGTTAAAATAAATGATTTAATTTTTTAAACTGCTTTTCTAAACAATAATAGAGTAGTAATTTTGCATTGCTACTCTACTATTTAAACTTAAAAAATGTCAAATTTCTTTAAAATTTATTACGCTACTCCCAATAAAAATGAAACAGGGTATGTAAGTCATCAGGTCGAAATATCTAGTGTGCAAGAAAATTATGATTACACGCTCTCGAATTCTTACCTTAAAACTTATTT
>JAYVVO010000436.1:0-9593 GCA_043786955.1 Saprospiraceae bacterium | reverse complement strand
CTTTAATTTTTTCATTCCATTTTTCAAACTCAATGAATCCAAAAGTATAATTTTGCAAATACGACGCATTTAAAGTTTTACTTTTTTCATAAAATAATACAGGAAAAAATTCCGCAGAATCTGCATTAATATGAAGATTAATATTTTTAAAATTGAAGTACCAATCCGCATTGGATCCATCTGGATTCCAAAGTAAATCTCCAAACGAATTATTTAATTCATCGCTACTGAAAACATAATATTGAGCTTTTAAATTTTTAAATCCAATCGTCGGATAGAGCACCGATTTATAGTCGTAATAGTTTCTCGAAAAAACGTGACTAAGCTCGTGCGCAAATATTTTTTTGCGGGCTTCAAAATTTAAACTAAAAAATTGCTCCGTTAAAAAAATGGTTTTGTTGCGCGTGAAAAAAACATTTTTACCATAAATATTTTCTGTCAGCTTTACGATTTGGATATCGCGAACCAAATTAATTTTTGCTTTACTTTCTAAGGTTGCAAAAATTTCTTTGCAAATGCGTTTCAGTCCGCGCACTTCCGCCGACTTAAATTTCAAGGTTTGGTTTTTTAAAAACGATTTGTAGGCTTCTTTCGTCGGATTAATATTTATTTTCGGCGAATCAATTTTCATTTGAAGCGTCATATCAACAGTTGAAATTTTTTCAAAAAAATTATCAATCGTATCTGTGCTGATAGAATTTTGAGCTTCTAATTGTGAGGGAATGGAAACCGTATATTTTTCATCTATGTAAACGACACCTGCATCGTTCCAAGGAAATTCAAAATAGATGAAGATACCGATCGAAAGCAAAATAACAGATAGCCATAACAAATTCGATCCATTCATTAGGCAAATCGTTTTTTCAAATCAGGCGTAGGCAACCAACATTCATTTAGTTTACCGAACCACGCGTAGCGATTTTTGGCGATAGTTTTATAAACAAAATTGCGCAAAAATTTAGGGAAAATTTTTAACGCACTCAAATACTTCCAACCACCGTCTAAATATTTAGTCACATTCAGCGCAGCATCCGATTGCGTATAAATTATGCCATTCTCAATTAAAAGCATTGTATTCATTTCGCCTTCTTCAAAATTCATTGCCTCCGAAACTTCGCGACCTAAAGGACTTTGTAACGAAGCAAACATTATTTTACCCGATTTATCGTGACTGATATAAAATTGCACACCACCTTGACATAAATTACAAACGCCGTCGAACAAAATCAGCGGCTTTGATGGAACGGTATTGATTAAACGATCTGGGAGGATTACGCCTGATTTCATAAATTGGATTAAAATAACTTCTAGATACAGATTTGTACTTACGGGTTAACACTTTTAAGAGTTTCTATGTTTAAGAAAATTTAAAATTTAAGTTTGCAAGATTGGTTTAGCCGAATTGATACCATTTAGTAACAAAAACTATTTAATAAATTGATTGTTTGTATATCATGGAACATGAAAAAAATAAAATAGCCGTTGTTACGGGCGCATCGAAAGGTATAGGTTTAGCGACGTGCATAGAATTGGCAAAAACAAATTATGATCTTATTATTTGCGCACGCGATGAATCGTATCTAAAGTTAGCAACCGAAAAAATATTGCTTGAAAACCCAAATACTAAAATTTATGAATATTCAGTTGATGTATCGGACGCTGTACAGCTAGAAGCGTTCATTGAAAAAGTAAAAGAAAAATTTGATCGTATTAATATCTTGGTGAATAATGCTGGACTTTACCTTCCTGGAAATATTACCGACGAACAACACGGATCTTTAGAAAAAATGCTCGCCACAAACCTTATTAGTGTTTATAATTTGACACGTGGGCTACTTCCATTGATTAAAAAAGCCAACCATGGGCATATTTTTAATTTGGGAAGCGTGGCAGGTACACGCGCTTACAACAACGGCGGATCTTATAGTATTTCTAAATTTGCATTGCACGGATTTAGTCAAAATTTGCGCGAAGAACTTAAACCTTTTAATATAAAAGTGACGACAGTTATTCCGGGAGCAACATGGTCAGCATCGTGGGAAGGATTTGAAGCACCGCACGAACGCCTCATGCAAGCCGATGATATCGCTAAAATGATGGTCGCAACTTTAACCCTCAGTAACGCAGCAGTGGTAGAAACCATCACTTTACGACCACAATTAGGCGATTTATAAAAGTTGTTAACACTGTTATTAAAAATAAATTAAAAAAAGATGCACACAACTATTGTTTTATAAAAATTTTGATATAATTTTGGAATGATTAAAGGTTAGAGCTACAAAAACTTTTATTCCTTCAGTGCAACGAATCTCAATTTATACACAGCCAAAATTTGATACACTATGATAGCTCGCAATTTAATCTCGGAAGATATAATTCCGTTGACGCCAACCGATACAGGTGATGATGCGCTCGCTTTAATGAACGATTATCACACGAGACACCTTCCGATTTTAGACGGTAAACGTTTACTCGGCATTGTATCGGAAGAAGAAATACTTGATTCCGATTTATCGGACACAGTGGATAAACATATTTCAGGGATTCACCATCCTTACGTGAATGAAGGCGACCATATTTATGAAATTATGCGCGTTCTCTACGAAACTAAACTAACTATCGTTCCAGTTATTGACGAGAAAAAAGAATATATTGGTGCTGTTTCGTTAAGTGATTTGCTCAAATATTTCGCACAAAGTACGTCTCTTTCCGAACAAGGCAGCGTTGTTGTTCTTTCAATTACTAAACGCGATTTTGCCCTCTCTCAAATAGCGCGCATTGTTGAAGGTGAAAATGCACTTATTCTAAATTACTTCATTACTTCTTCGCCAAATACAACGGAATTAGAAATTACGCTTAAAATAAATAAACTCGAAATTTCTCGCATACTGGCTGCATTTCATAGATTCGGTTACGTGATACAAGCCTCATTCAGCGAATCGGATTATATGAATCAGTTGCAAGAAAATTATGAATCATTTATGCACTTTATAAACGTTTAAAACCTATCGCTCAAACCTGTTAGGTTTTGAAAAAAATTTAACAGGTTTATTATTTGTCCGTGTTAAAATCTCGAAAAAAATATCTCGTCATTATTGTTGGTCCGACAGCGATTGGAAAAACGACTGCTGCGATTGGATTGGCAAAACATTTCAGAACAGAAATAATTTCTGCTGATTCGCGACAATTTTATCGCGAAATGAATATCGGCACAGCCAAACCGAGCGCGCAGGAACTTGCCGCCATTCCACACCATTTCATTAATAATTTAAGTATTCAGGATAGTTATTCTGTTGGGAATTACGAGCGCGATGTTTTAGCTTTCTTAGAAAATTATAACAAAGAAAATAATATTGCTGTAATGGTTGGGGGCACAGGATTGTATATTAATGCCGTCGTGAATGGTTTAGATGAATTTCCAAAAATTGATGCCGACATAAAAAAATCCGTTGAAGATGATTATAATTTGCACGGTTTAGTTTTTTTGCAAGATTCCGTTCGCGCATCCGATCCAAACTATTATGCAAAAGTTGATACTCAAAATCCGGTTCGACTTATTCGCGCTTTAGAAGTTATTCGCGCCACTGGTAAACCATTTTCAGAATTTACTGTGGGCGCAAAAGTTGAAAGAGACTTTATTCCTATTTTTATAAAACTTGAACTGGATAGAAATATTTTATACCAGCGCATCAACTTGCGCGTGGATGAAATGATTAATAGTGGATTAGTTGAAGAAGTTGAGCAACTCCTACCCTATCAAAACTTGCGCACGCTACAAACCGTCGGCTACTCCGAACTTTTCGATTATTTTAATTTAAAAATAACTTTAGCAGAAGCAATTGAAAAAATTAAACAGCACACGCGCAATTATGCAAAACGACAAATAACGTGGTTTAAACGCGCAGAATATGAAAATACTTTTTCACCAACTGATAGTGAAGGTATAATTAAATTTGTAGAGAGTGCTATTAGTTTATAACAAACGCTAACATTTATTTTCAATTTGTAAAACTGAATTTTGAATATCGAAGTGATGCTCTAAAACATCATTGATTTCCGAACGCAGATTATCTGTCTTTTCAATCGTTAGGTTTTGAGCAACTTGAATATGCGCGTCTAAAAAAAACTCGCGTTCATTCATCTGCCAAACATGGATATCGTGTACTTCGCAAACGCCAGGTATTTCTAAAATATGGTTCGATATGTCCGATATACTAAAATTAGATGGCGCACCTTGCATTAAAATATTCGACGCTTCTAAAAAAATGTAATACGCTGCGCGAATGACAAAAACACCGATAATGATCGTTAAAACAGAATCAATCCAATAAATTTGAAAATACTTCATCAGAAAAGCACCAACTAAAACACCAACGGAAATAAGTGCATCGCTCAATAAATGTAAATAGGAGGAACGCAAATTCAAACTTTTTTCTGCATCGGCGTGAAGCAACAAAGCAGAAACAGCATTAGCGACTAAACTTATAATCGCGACTGGAATCATAACAGAAGTATTAATTTTTTGAGGATAGATGAGCGATCGAAAAGCCTCAAAAAATAAAAAAACAGAAATGCCAATTAAAATGGCAGCGTTGAAAAGCGCAACCAAAATTTCAGCGCGTTTATAACCAAAAGTTTTTTTATTATCAGCTACGCGTTTACCCAACCTAATAGCGATGAGTGAAGTAATGACGGCGACGCTATCTGAAAAATTATGTAGCGCATCACTGATTAAGGCTAAACTTCCTGAAAAAACACCACCAATAATTTCGGCAAAGGTGATAATTAAATTGAGTATAACAACAAAAAATAATTTTGTTTCACTCACGCCTTCCACCGAATGGCTGTGCGAATGCCCGTGTGGATGACTATGCGAATGTGTGTGCGAATGATTATGTGGCAAAATTCCAAATTTAAATAAAATATAATTATGCAATTTAGCGACTATACAAGAAATAAAAAAACTGTTTTATCTTTACAAGAAAAATTTCATGCTTAAAGAAGTCCTCATCGCTGATTTTAAGGCTGAAAGTGCCATAACTAAAAAATTATTAGATCGAATGCCTGAGTCTCAGCTCGATTTTAAACCGCACTAAAAATCTGCAAGCATCGTTCGATTAGCATCACACATAGCAGCTTTGCCGCAATTTATACCCATCATGTTGATTCGGATGGATTGAATTTTGCTGGTTTTAAAAGTGCTTTAACGCCGCCACAAACCAAAAGTGAAGTCCTTGAGAACTTTAAAATGATGGAACAAAAAACGCTCGAAGCCTTAGAAGCTACTACGGATGAAAAATTGCTCGGTAAGTTTAAAGTAGCTTTTGGTGAGCACGTCTTGTCAGAAAAAATCGTTTTAACGAAATTCAATCCATGTTTCGACACATAACGCACCATCGGGGACAATTTTCCGTGTATTTACGCTTGTGTAATATTCCTTTATCGAATATGTACGGACCAACAGCAGACGAAAGATAAATTTATAATGGTTAATTTTTTAATGGTTAATATCGCTCATCATTAATCATTAACCATAAGGCTTCCTTAAAAAACGAAATTAGGTTTAATTCTTTGTGAATCTTTGTTCCTTGAAAGACCTAATAATTCTCGAAAAATTACTTTTTAATTTTTTATAAGAAAACCTTCCATTAACCATTAAAACCTTGACACATATCCAAAATGGGTTTTAATGCGTCCGAAATCAAAATCTGTATTTTGAAATTTGCCGACACCAAAAGTTACAGAAAAAATTCCCGCTTTTGAATCTATGTGCGCTCCCAAACCTACTCCCGTTGCATAGTAAGTATCGTTACTAATGCGTGAATTATTTCTGTAGGCACCAAAATCATAAAAACCCATCAAGTAAGTATTTTTGCCTGTCAATAGGCGCAGTTCTAAAGTACTCAATGCAAATTGCGTTGCCAATAAACTTTCCTCATCGAAACCACGCTGCAATCTGTTTCCTCCGAGCCGAAACAATTCACTCGTTCCCCACTGATTCGTTCCTAAAAGTGCTGCACCATCAATTTGCCATTTTACAGTAGCGCGACGCGCCAAGGGCAAATAATATTCTGAGTGAAATTCAGGTTTGAGTACAGTTGTTTTTAGAGTGACAGTATCATATAAACTTTCAAAACTAAATTTACTATCAACACTATCGCGCAAACGCAAAATATCCGCATTTTTTGAAACCAATCGCTGTCCTAAACCTATCTTAAAATTAAAAACAAAACCTCTGTACGGATTAGGCGGATAATCTAATTTTTTGTACTCGTAAATAAAATTAATAAATGTATTCGTAACATCGAAATTGGCAGGTAATTGTCGCGTCCGCAAAACAATTGACGTATCAATAATCAAATTGGAAGCCGAAAAAATATTCGCTTGCAATTCAGCCTTGGAAAAAAAATCGAGTTGCGACACAACGCCTAATTTTGTATTCGTTTCTATGTAAGCCGAATCGCGCTTGTATAAATTAAAAGCAGCGTTAACACCAAAAGGAAGATTGGGAATAAAAGGTAGTTCGAGATTTAACTGTAAATGCGGACTTTCGGCACGCAAATTATCAAATCGCGCTGATACACGCTCACCCCAATTCCAATAATTAAACATATCGAACTGTGCATCTAAAGTGATTTGAAATTGCGTGGAGCCGTCTAAACCCGTTGTCGGTTGAACACCGATGAGACCAGAAAAACGCAAATCGCGCTTACTTTCCAAAAAATATTGCACATTGGCACGTCCAGTTTCAAAAAAATCAATCAACGTTGGTTTAATTTCTTTAGAATAACCCGAAGTTTTGATACGCTCGGTGACATTATTTATTAAATCTTGATTGAATGTCATGCCTTTTTTTAAAAGCGTGACAATTTTTTTAAGCGGCAAACTCGCAGTAGTCAGGTTTCTAAAGTAAACGGAATCGAGAATAAAATATTTATTGGATTCTAATGCACCAAAAAAAATAAGTGAATCAGTAGAATAATTTTTTAGCGAAAGTTCTAAAGAAGCGAATGGATAACCATTATTGTTGTACCACTTCACAATGCGTTTTTCAAGTTTATCTATTTCGATGACGTTAACAGCTATCAAACTATCGGACGTGAAAATAATTTTTTCATCGCTCGCGCATTTCGATTTCAAATTTTTCACATCGAGAAAAATATTTTTTATTTTTTTGCCGAGATGAATTTTTGCAAAAATATTTTTTGATGAATTGAAGATGGAATCGCATGAAATTTCTAAAAAATTTTTTTGTCTCGTGGCAAAAATAAAATTTTTAAAAAAATTTCGTGCAGAAGATGAATCGGTAAAAATTTCTTTTCTAAAATTTTTTGCGTCGGGTTGCGAAAAAAATAAAATAGAATCAGTTGGTGTTTCAAAAATAAAATGAATAGTGTATTGCGCTTTAAGTTCTGTTATTATTGAACAAAACAAAATTAGAATGACGGCAATAAAACTATTAAATCTCATTCAAACCCTTTAAACATTTTTCTACGTTCACATAAATTCTTTGCGTCGCTCCGAGAGAAGAAATTTTCTCAAATGATTTGCCTGTTACTGTTTCGTACAAATTAATGTACCGTTCTGAAATTTGTTTCACCCAAGCTGTTTTCATTTCTGGTATTTGTTGTCCTGCTAAACCTTGAAAATTATTTTCAATTAACCACTCGCGTACAAATTCTTTGGATAGTTGTTTCGGTTTTTGTCTGGCTTTAACCAAAGCATCAAAACCTTCTGCATGGTAATAACGCGAAGAATCGGGCGTATGAACTTCATCAATTAAGGTTATTTTACCGTCGCGCACACCAAATTCATATTTTGTATCCACTAAAATTAATCCGCGCGCTGCAGCCATTTCAGTTCCACGTTGAAATAAAGCATGCGTATATTTTTCAAGTTGCGCGTATTGTTCAGCCGTTGCCAAACCGCGCGCAATAATTTCTTCTTTCGAAATATCTTCATCGTGCCCGACATCGCTTTTGGTTGAAGGTGTAATAATCGGCGTTTCAAATTTTTGATTTTCAATCATTCTCTCCGCTAAATTTACACCGCACAAAATACGTTTACCACTTTTATATGTTCGCCAGGCATGACCTGTTAAATATCCGCGAATCACCATTTCAATTCGGAAAGGCTGACAGTTATAACCGATTGAAACATTATTATCGGGCACAGCTATCAACCAATTCGGACAAACATCCCGCGTAGCATTTAAAAAATATTGCGCCGTGAGATTTAAAACTTGCCCTTTGTATGGAATTGTTTTTGGTAAAATGACATCGAAAGCAGAAATTCTATCACTCGCTACCATGACGAGTTTATCGCCTATGGTGTAAACATCGCGAACTTTACCGCGATAAAAATTTGATTGCCCTGAAAACTTAAACTTTGGCAGTTTCATATTTTAGTTTATAGTTGATAGTTGTAGCGAGACAACCAATTATTTGGCAAATATAAGCCATACACTTTGAAAAATAATTAGGTTAAAAATCAAAAACTTCGTCAAACAAAAAAAGCCGATCCTACAAGTAGGAACGGCTTTTAATCATCAAACTATTCTAAACAAAAATGTAAATTATTAAATCTAAAGACTTATTGTAGCGTATTGCGTTTCGTCGCCTGCAATAACTTCTACTAAGTAAACACCCACAGCCAATTTTTCTAAATCGAAACGTTTGTGCAAATCTTGAACATCTTTATTAATTTGTTCAAAAACCAAACGCCCTTCTATATCATAAACACGAACGTTCACGTCTGATAATTTATTTAGAAGCACGTTTACATCTACCTTATTACCCTTCTGAACAATGTTTGGCAAATACTTTTCTTTTCTTTCGTTTTCAGACATCTTTATAGATGTTTCTGTCAACTCGAAAGGTTGAATAGTTTTAACCAAATTTTTCTTAACTACCAATGTGTAATAGCCAGCATCGAGATTGTTAAGGTTCAGACGCTTAGAAAAAGTATTTACTTTCTCGACGGAAGTTTCTGAATAAAGAACGTGCCCATTGGCATCGTTTAATTCGATTTCAATAGCATCGTTCAAATTGTTCGATACTGAAACCATTAATGTTTTGCTATTAGAAACAGCAAAAATTTTTACGCTTGAACCTGATAATACAACAGGAAGATTTGAGGCGTTTGTGAAAGAAATTGCACTTATGCTTAGCGCAACAAAGAGAATAAAAACAATACGGAATTTCATAATTGAAAATTTTAATTGTTAAAAAAAATCGTTTAATAAAAAAATATTTTTTGAGCAAATAGAACTGCAAAAATTTAATTCTTATTTGCTTCGTTTTTTATTATTTATATTGCAAAGGTAGGAGCGTAAATCTTTTCAATCCAAATTTAATTCCGAAAATAAGGGGTGGCTTTAAAACCATTCTGTCAGACAAAATAATATTTTGTAAATCGAGGTAATTATTTTTCAATCAACCGCGTTTTTTTAATAAAGAACTTTAAAGTCTGAATTAGAGAGTGAAAAATTAAGGTAATTTTTGAGATTATTTAAGTTAAAGTTGCTTAATTAGATTTGTAAATTTTAAATTGATGTAAATTATTTAGGGTAAACTATTACCCCAGCATTTATG
>JAYVVO010000435.1:0-3443 GCA_043786955.1 Saprospiraceae bacterium | reverse complement strand
AAGTCATCGCGGTTGATACAGCAGGTAACGAATCCGCATCGCATTTTAAATACATTTTCCTGAACGATTTAGATCCGCCGTCGAAGCCTCAAGGATTGATTGGTAAAATTGATTCGACTGGTAAAGTAAAAATTTCGTGGGCGAAACCGATTGAAGACGACGTGAAAGGTTACATCGTGCAGTTTGCGAACGCTTTAGATCATCCTTTTGTCGGTCGCTCGAAAGGTGTAGTTGAAGATACCGTTTTCACGGATTCCATTACGCTGCACACGCTGACAGAAAAAATTTATTATCGCATCGCCGCCGTTGACTTAAACGAAAACGTGAGCGATTTTTCAAACATACTCGCACTCAAGAAACCAGATATTATTAAACCTGTGCCACCCAATTTTTATGATTATCGAGCAACAGATAGTACCATTTTTTTAGCGTGGCATCCCTCACAAAGTGAAGATGCAGTGAAGCAACGTTTATATAGAAAATTAGCTAACGGCACAGACACTTGGAAAGTGATTGCGGAAATGGACAACACGAGAAATACTTTCACCGATAAACCGCCAACGGTTGATTTATACGCCTATAGCATTGAAGCAGAAGATGATGACGGTTTGCGCTCGCTGCAAAACGATCCAATTTTTTTAAAAATTGTGGATGATAAAAAACTTAAAATGACGCCGCAACTCGCTGCAGTGTTTGATGAAAAAACAAAAACTGTTCATTTATCGTGGCAGTTTGCTGCCAGTCAAAAAATTAATTATCTGCTCTATCGCGCCGTTGATGATTTACCTTTGCAGCATATTAAAACTATAGCAGGAGAAACCCGCAGTTTCGATGATGCTAAGGTTGTAGTTGGAACAAAGTATCGTTATGCTATTAAAGCAATTGAAAATAACGAGCGTGAATCGAAATTGTCGGATGCGGTGAAAGTTTTAGTGAATTGAATTCTGAGCCATGAGCTTTGAGTTTTGAGCTGTAATTCACGAATGGGGATTAAATCACAAAACTCATAGGACGATTCTCAATCGAAATATTTTCCTTTCATTTTCAAAGCTTTTTTATGAAATCAATTTTGTATTGTATTATTTTCTATTTAAGTGTTTTAACTTCTCATTCTGTCATCGCGCAAGCTCCTAAAAACGAAAGTGATTGGTCGGCGTGGTTGCAAGATGCGAAATATCCGATTAAAGCGCGCTTTTACACCGACGGTAATTTGTGCTATTTACAAATGCTTGCCGAAAAAGAATGCCGACTAACTGTAACCGCTAATAGTTGTTACCCAAATGAAAAATTTGGCACCAACGGCTACCGCACAATTACCGTTAAAGCGCACCAAATTACAAGTGCTATGTTTAACAATAAAAGTAAATGTAAAAATGGTGCTTGGGGTTGGTGGTTCAAAAACTTTCAGTACATTACGCACCGAATTGATTAGTAAGTCTTTTTTCTAACTTTTTTAAATAATTTTTTTATGAAACAAATCTTTTTTTTCCTCGCTTTTGCGACACTTTCATTTTTAGCATCAGCACAAAGTGCCGATGAAGTCGCTATTCAAAAAACGTTAAAAGCATCCGGTACAGCTATCGATAAGCGCGACTTCAATGCCTTTGCAGCATGTTTTGTTAATTCGCCCGATTTGTATTACCAAATTGCACCCAAAGGTGGAGCCGAAGAAATTATTTACGCCAAAGGTTTTGACAACATGACGAAAATGGTGGGTGGATATATGAAATCGCTGCCGCCGGCTGACAACCCTAAACACACTACTTTAGATTATAAAGTACGTGTCAATGGCAACTCAGCGTATGTAACTCAAGGTGAAATAGATGAAGACCTCGGTAAAAAAGAAAGTTCGAGGATGTTTTTTGTGTTAGAAAAAAATAGCTCAGGCGATTGGAAAATTGCTTCGCTCATCGGTAATTATTACAGTGAAAACAAAGCCGTAGAAGTAAAATAGTTCAGTGTCTGAATTAAAATTTACAGAATTTCAGAATGCGTAAAATTTTAAACACGATTTTGACATTTTTAAATTCTGTAAATTTTTAATAAAAAACTATCAACTATCAATTTTCAACAATCTTTAATTATGGAAAATTCAACAATACTTCAAAATTTTTCAGTTCAAACAGCTTCAAACGATGTTTCAACGAAAAATGCTATTAGAACGACTTACTTAAATAACTTAACACCGCTACGCGGTATCGCTGCACTGCTCACCGTTTTGTACCACATAGATTTAATGTTTGGTGCTGGCGATGGTTTTTTAATTCCAACTGCGCTTACTAAAGGCATGGGTAGAATGTATCTGATGGTTGATTTCTTTTTCATTCTTTCGGGTTTCATTATGTGTTATGTGTACGGTAAATTGTTTCATGAAGGCGTTAGTGGTGCAAATTTTAAAAAATTTACCATTGCGCGTTTTGCGCGCGTTTATCCGTTGCATTTAATAACTTTGTTGTATCTCGTGGTTTTATTTTTTGTTGCTGCGCGAATGGGTCAGCCTGAAATACCCATTTTACAAATTGCGAACACACCGTTTTCAATACTTACAAATTTATTGCTGCTGCATTCCATGAATTTTCATCAATGGTTTTCATGGAATCATGCGTCGTGGTCGATTAGTACTGAATGGTGGGCGTACATGGTTTTTCCTTTTTTAGTGAAGCCTTTTACGAATTTAAGCGCGATGGGTAAAGGCGTAGTTGCTTTTTTATGTTTTGTAGGATATTTAGCGATTACTTTTTTTATCATTCCGCTCGTAGTTGTACCAGCACCCATATTTTTCGCGCAAACGCATCTTTCAGATTTCTCTATTAATGTAGCCTATCAATTTGGTTATTTGCGTTGCTTATTCGGATTTATTCTTGGCATGATGATGTATGAAGGATATAAAACAGAATGGTGTAAGAAACATTTATCGAATGGATACATGATGGTTGCGCTGTTTTTAGGTATGTTGCTCAGTATGCACTTGATATTGCCCGATGTTATTACCGTTAGTTTTATGCCATTCATTTTACTTTGTGGTGCTTATGGCAGTAAAAATATAGATCGCGTATTTGCGCTAAAACCATTACAACGCTTGGGCGATTGGTCATTTTCAATTTATTTGGTGCATCAACCTTTATTTTTTACCATCGGTGTTATCAGAACTTATCTCACTCCACCCGATCCAAATTTTAAACCAACAGGTCCGCCACCACCGCCACACTTCAATTATTTAGAAAATTGGCTAATTGCGTTTAGTTTATTGGGTATTATTTTAATTCTTGCATCGCTCACATATCGTTTCTGGGAAAAACCGACGCGCGCATGGATTAACGGAAAATCTTTGACATAAAACATTCGCTTATTCGACGTTCGAGAGACCTTAAAAGTTTCCTGAACGTCGAATAATTTGATCACTAACGTTCAATTTTATAATAGTACGTATCAGCAAAATCTTC